>JBDTPR010000184.1:0-10553 GCA_039932635.1 Candidatus Solibacter sp. | reverse complement strand
ATCTCAATCAGCAGGGTCTGCGATTGCTCCGTACCGGTAGCATGGATCTGTTCCAGCGTGAGCAGCGGGAACAAATCGGCAGTCGGGCGGCCGGGATAAAACCTCTGCCGGGCCGGTTCATGCAACGCTCGCAGATATACCACCACAGCCGCTTCCAGATACCCGAACGCGCTGCCGAAGAGCAGCAGCGCAATCACCGTACGCTTCCACGTTACATTCATAAAGTACTTAGTATAGCAAAGTCGCGCGGAGAGTTGGACGGCCTTGCCCGCCTAAAAACAGCCGCATCTCATCCCCTTTACAATAGAGCTTCATGACCAGCCTCGTCCCCCTGGCCGCTGCCGGAGCGGCATCCAGCTTCATGGCGTGGGCAGTCCGCGGCCGCTCCGCGCAGGTCTTCGGCCGCTCCGTATGGCGCGGCCCCCGCCACATCCCCGCCCTGGCCCTCACCTTCGACGACGGCCCCAGCGAGACCACCCCGCAAATCCTCGACCTCCTCTCCGAGTACCGCATTCCCGCCACCTTCTTCCAATGCGGCGCCAACGCCGATCGCTTGCCCACGATCGCCCGCGAAGTCGCCGCCCGCGGCCACGAGATCGGCAATCACAGCTTCAGCCACCCCTACCTGTTCCTCCGCTCCCCCTCAGCCATCGAAAACGACCTCCGCCGCGCCCAGGAAAGCATCGCAAATCACACCGGATCCACGCCTGTATGGTTTCGCGCACCTTTCGGTGTGCGCTGGTTTGGACTCGCCGCTGCACAGCAGAAATTGGGCCTCACTGGCGTGATGTGGAGCACAATCGGCTATGATTGGAGTCGAAGGGCGGATGAGGTGGTCGCGCGTATGGCTGCAGCGGCCTTTAACGGTGCTATCCTCTGTCTTCACGATGGACGCGAACTGGGCCTGAACCCCGACGTGCGCACCACCGTGGAAACCGTCCGGCGCCTGGTTCCCTTGCTACTGGACCGGGGCTACAAATTTGAAACGATTGGCCGACTCTTATGTCCGAAGATTTAATTCAGCGCGTGACGAAGGTGATTGCCGCCTCCAAGCGCATTCCCATCGAAACCGTAACCATCGATAGCCAGTTCGAAACGCTCGGCATCGACTCGATGGACGCCGTGGAGATTCTGTTCGCGCTCGAAGGCGAGTTCGATATCAGCATTCCCGATGAAGAAGTGCGCACAGTGCGCAATGTTCGCGATATGTGCGCGGGCGTGGAAAGGCTGGTCGCCGCCAAGAACGCGGACGCGCCGGCCGGCCAGTAGGCGATGCGCAGAGTCGTCATCACCGGCGCAGGCGCCATCAGCGCACTGGGCCGTAATTCCACCGAATTCGCCGAGTCGCTGCGTGAAGGCCGCGGCGGCATCGGTCAAATCGAATCCACCGACGTCACCACTCTGCGTTTTCAGAATGGCGCGGAGGTTAAGCAGTACTCGCACCAGCCCTACTTCGACGATCGCCGCGCCGACTTCATGGACCGCTTCGCGCAATTCGCCGTGATTGCCGCTCGCGAAGCCGTGGAAGCCTCGGGCGTGCAATGGACTCCCGAACTGCGCGAGAACGCCGCCATCATCACCGGCGCGTGCGTGGGCGGCCAGGGCACCGAAGACCTCGGCTTCGTCGAGATCTACAAGAAGGGCACCAACCGCGTCCACCCGCTGACCATTCCAAAAACCATGGCCAACGCGGGCGCCAGCCACATCTCGATGGAGTTCGGCATTACCGGACCCGCCTTCACCATTTCCACGGCCTGCGCTTCCGCGGCGCACGCTATGGGGCAGGCCTATCAGATGGTGGCCAGCGGCACCAGCGATCTGGCCATCACCGGCGGCAGCGAAGCGCCGTTCAGTCTCGGAATTCTCAAAGCGTGGGAGGCCATGCGCGTGGTCTCGCAGGAGACCTGCCGTCCGTTCTCTAAAGATCGCCGCGGCATGATTCTGGGCGAAGGCGCCGCCATGTTCGTGCTCGAGCCCATGGATATCGCGGTGGCGCGCGGCGCGCGCATTCACGCCGAACTGGTGGGCTTCGGCATGAGTGCCGACGCCTGCCACATCACCCAGCCCTCGGTGGAAGGCGCCGCCAGAGCCATGCGCGCCGCACTGAAGAGCGCCCAACTCGCGCCCGAGCAGATCGCCTACATCAACGCCCACGGCACCGCCACCGCCGTCAACGACGTCACCGAGACCGCCGCCATCCGCAAGGTCTTCGGCGCGCATGCCGACCGGCTGGCCATCAGTTCCACCAAGAGCATGCACGGCCACGCCCTCGGCGCCGCCGCCGCGCTCGAATGCATGGCGACCATCACTGCCCTGCGCGACGGCATCCTTCCGCCCACCGCCAACTACCGCGTGCCCGACCCGGAATGCGATCTCGATATCATTCCGAACGTAGCGCGCCATCAGCAGGTGGAGTACGCGATGTCCAACAGCTTCGCGTTCGGCGGCCTCAACGCCGTTCTGGTTTTGCGTGCCCCGTAGAACGCACCCGGTAGAACCAGCAACGGTCAACTTGCTACCATCGGAAGTTGAACCCTACAGCTCAAATCTTCGTCCTCGACGCCGGGGGCCAGTACTGCCACCTGATCGCCCGTAAAATCCGCGACCTGGGCGTCTACGCGGAGGTCCGCGCCAGCGAGACTCCCGCCGCCGAACTCGCCACTGCCAGGGGCATCATCATTTCCGGCGGACCCAGTTCTGTGTACGACCCCGACAGCCCTACGGTGGACCCCGCCATCTTCGCGCTCGGTGTCCCGGTGCTCGGCATCTGCTACGGTCAGCAACTGATGGCGCACCTGCTCGGCGGCGAAGTCCGCAAGGGTGTGAAGGGCGAATACGGCCTGGCCACTCTCGAGCTCGCCGAGGCTGCCGACCCGCTCTTCCAAGGACTCGCTGGGACCCAGCAGGTCTGGATGAGCCATCGCGATGTGGTGGGCCGCGTCCCCGAGGGCTTCTCAATCATCGGCCGCACCGACACCTGCGAAATCGCGGCCATCGCCGATCCGGCGCGCGGCTTCTACGCCGTGCAGTTCCACCTCGAAGTGGTCCACACGACGCGCGGCAAACAGTACCTCGCCAACTTCGCGTTCGACGTCTGCCATTGCGTGCAGGATTGGGACGTGACGCATCGCGCGCCGCTGCTCGAGCAGGAGATCCGCGACACCGTGGGCACGCGCAGCGTCTTCTTTTTTGTCAGCGGCGGCGTCGATTCCAGTGTCGCGTTCGCGCTCTGCACCCGCGCCCTGGGCGCCGACCGCGTGCGCGGCATCTATGTCGATACCGGCCTGATGCGCGATGGCGAGACCGATTTCGTGCAGCGCATGGGGAACCTTACGGTGGAGCACGCCGAAGAGCAGTTCCTCAGCGCACTCGCCGGCGTGACCGATCCCGAGACCAAACGCCACATCATCGGCGAGGAATTCGTGCGCGTGCAGGAGCGCATCATCGAGTCGCGCCGCCTGCTCGACGAGCATTGGATTCTGGGCCAAGGCACCATCTATCCCGACACCATCGAGAGCGGCGGCACCGCCAAGGCGGCGCTGATCAAGACGCATCACAATCGCGTCGCCGGCATTCAGAAGCTGATCGAAACCGGCCGCATCGTGGAGCCGCTCAAGTCGTTCTACAAGGACGAAGTGCGCGCCGTCGGCCGCGAGATCGGGCTCGCGTCGGAGTTGCTCGACCGCCATCCCTTCCCTGGTCCGGGCCTCGCCATTCGCTGCCTCTGCTCGGAGTTCGATGCGCCCCTGCGCCAGACGGAGGAGGGGTTCATCGTCCCGGTGAGTTCCGTGGGCGTGCAGGGAGACTCGCGTACCTACGCTCCGGTGCTCGCCATTGACGCGCTGGATCACGCCAGGGCTACCGAATTGATCAACGCCATCGCAGGTGTGAATCGGGTGATCGCGCCGGTGGAAACTAAACTGCCGGTCGCCAGCATGCACGTGCGCGCCTGCTCGCTGACCGCGGAACGACTGGGACGCCTGCGCCGCGCCGATGCCATCGTGCGCCGCCTGACCCACGAGTCCGGCTACGACCACGAGGTCTGGCAATTCCCGGTGATTCTGATTCCGCTGGGTTCCGACCACTCGCCCGATTCCATCGTGCTGCGACCGGTGGATTCAGTGGATGGCATGACCGCGCAATCCGTCTTAATGAAGGCCGCCCTGCGTGAAGAGATCACCACAGAACTGCTGCACGTCGAGGGCATCGCCGGAGTCTTTTACGACCTGACGCACAAACCCCCAGGCACCATCGAGTGGGAGTGAGCCCCAATCAGAGCCGCGACCATAAGGGAGCGTCTACTTCGCCGGGGGAAGGTGGAATTCGATCCCCATCTCGCGATTTAACCGTTCCGTCAACGACCGGTCGATCAGCGACATGGACGCCTGATTGTGCGTATTCCCGTTAGTGAAGTAATGTAGCGTGTCGCCGTCCGCCCAATACGCCACGGCCGAGTAAATCGTGTGGTCTTTGAACGCCAGCAGATACTTGGTGGGTTCGGGAGTCTCAGGCTCCTCGACACGGCGCCGGGGCTCTTCATACACCCTGGTCCTGGGCCGCGTCGTGGTGTACTCGCCATCCGCGTCCGCCTGAATCATCACCGGATTCGCCGTCTGCGGGGGCATCACAATCGTAATATTCGGAGTCTGTGCCGGGGCCGGCGCGCTTTCCTGCGGTTGCATCGAGTAATCGTAGCCGCCGCCCACGTAGACCGGGTACGCGTACACCAGTCCTCCCCCTGAGCCTCGCGAGCCGCGATGCCCGGCGCCGCCGGGAGCGGGGTACTGTCCGCCGCCCTTGCCGCCCCTGCCCCCGCCGTTGCCTGGGCCAGGACGCGTCGTGGGAATGGCCTGCGCGCCGCCATACACCGGCGCAGTCTGCATGCCGCCGGGGAAAACGACGCTGCCGAAGTTGCGCGTAACGTTGGAGGAAGTGCCGGAGGTACCACCGGGGAAGACAACGCTGCCGAAACTACGGTGCACCGCCTGACCATACATGCCACTCACCATGGTCGCCGCGGACACCACCGCCAGGATCTTCATCGGACACCCCCTTATCCAGATTCTACCGCTTCCACGACGAAAACGGGCGGAGACTTCTCCGCCCGTCGCGACAATTTTTAAAGTGAGGTGAGCTTACTTCTTTTTCGGAGCCGGCGCCGGAGCGGTAGTAGCCGGACGCGCCGCCGGAGGCGTCGCGACGGTCGGAGCCGCTGCGCCTGTGCCGGGATTCGCCTGGTCGTACAACTTGACGATGTCGCTCGTGATGTCGATCGCCGAAGCCGCCCACAATACAGGCGTCTGCGGGTTGCTGACGTCCAGTACCAGTGCATAGCCGTTCGCCGTGGCGAACTTCTCCAGCACCGCCATCACCTTGTTGCCCAACTCCTGCATGATCTTGCCCTGTTCCGCGTCGAGATCCGCCTGGGCATCCTCGGTTTCGCGCTGCAAGCTCTTGTTGTTGGCATCGATGTCGCGCATGAGCTTATTTTTGGCATCTTCGCTCATGGTGGCGGTGCCCTTGCGCAACTGATCCTGCAAGGCCGCAATGTCGGACTGCTTCTTATCTAACGCAGCCTTCTTGGGCGCAAAACGGGTCTGCAAATCGGTCGCAGCCTTCTGTCCATCCTTCGTCTGCAGAATGGCGTTCTGCACGTGGATGATGGCCACCTTGGCGGGCGTCTGCGCACTGGCCAACACGGCCATGCCGAGCACCAAAGCGGGGAAAACAACAAAATTCTTCTTCAAGCTAAAAACTCCTAGGTGTGAAAATACTACCATATTGCCGCCGGACGCTCCAGTTTTGAACCCTGCTAGAACGTCCTGCCAATTGTAAATCGGAATGTCGATCGCTTCTCGACAAAGGGGTAGCCAATCCCGAATTGCGTCACAGAATTGATGAATGTGTTCTGGTTCGGAAAGGCCGAGCGATCTGCCACGATGGGGGGCTGAAGGTATGAGCTGACCCTGGAGGGGTTGTAGGCCCAGTACAGGCGGAACGGCGCGTTCACCACCGGCAGCATGACCTGAAATTCAATGCCGGACGACACGCGAATCTTATCCGTGCCCTTGGCGATCAGGACCCTGCCGTCGAAGCCGGCCTGCGGGAACTGATTGTTGAGGTCGTTGGTGCGCGAAGGATCGATGGTCAACTGGCTGGGGCGCAGAATCCGGTTGATTCCGGCATCTGTGAACAGCGCCATGGTCACCGGTCCCACAATCGGAATGCGGTATTCAAAATTGCCAACCAGCTGGGTATCGCCGCCGGGCGTGATCAACTGATACCGCGGTACGTTCATGGTCACCGGCACGCTGCTGATTACGCCGTTCTGAATCACTTTCTGGGTGCGCGCGGTGCCGTCGTCATTCAAGACGTTGATGCCGGCGCTGGAAGGTATGTAAGCCAGCGGCGAGATGCCCCAGATGTCGAATCCGCGGATATCCTGTTCGCCGCCGATGTACGTGCGCGAGAACGGAGCGATGTATTTGCCGCCGTAGCCCGTGATCATCGAGGCCAACCCGTGGAACGCCAGGATGTGGCTGCGATGCCACGGCGCCTGCTTGAAGTACTTGAAATCCAACGACGGGCGAATCGTATTGATGTTGCCGCCCAGAATGCTGCCCGCGAAATCCAGCGACGCAAAAATGCTGCGTCCGGCGGTCGGCGAGATCGGGTGGTTCACCGTGTTGTAAGTGTACGAAGGAACAATGTGGCTCGTCTTGATTCCGGTCAACGAGTTGGGTCCGTATACGCCGCTGAAATTGATGTACTGGAAGTAATTCTGCGCAGCCGTGGTCTGCGTCTGCACGTTCGAAATATCGTAACCGTACGTGACGCCGACGCGCGCGAAACTGCGCTTGATCGGGTAGCTGCCGGAGACCGAGAAGCCGTGGCTGTTCTGCGAGTAGTTCAGCAGATTCTGCGAGCCCAGCTGATTGTAGAACGGCTGCAAATTCTGGCCCGATAGAATCGATGCCTCGCGACCCTGATCGAAGTTATAACGGCGCAGGTAAACCACAAAGCCCAACTGCAGCGGGCGGTCCAGGAAGTACGGTTCAGTGAAGCCCAGGCTGACATCGCGCATGCGCGTGCCCAACTGGCTTTCCACCGAGAGCGTTTCCCCCAGGCCCAGGAAGTTGTTGGTCGAGTAGTTGAAACCAACGAAGCTGCCGGCGATGCCGCTGACGCCGCCGTTCAAGCCCACCGAGTTCTTACCGCGCTCCTTCACCTTCAAGGTGATGTCCACGGTATTCGACTGCGGATTGCGCTTGATATCGGCCGACTCATCCTTCTTCAGCATTTCAAAATAGCCCAGCTGATTCAGGCGGAGCACGCTGTAGTCCCACAACTCCGTGTTGAACACATCGCCTTCGTCAAGCAGAACTTCGCGGCGAATGACTTTGTCGCGCGTCGTCGTATTGCCAGAGAAATCGATGCGCCGGATGAAGAACTGCTTGCCTTCGTCCGCGGTCAGCGTCAGATCGATCTGGTCGCTGCCGTCCTCTGCAGGATGGAAGTCGGGTTCCGGCACGAAATCGATATACCCGAACTTGCCGTACAGCTTGCGCATGTTCTCGATACCCTTGCGCAATTTTTCGGTACTGAAAATGTCGCCGGTGGACATGCCGAACAGCGGCTTCATCAGCGCTTCCGGCGTGCGGAACAATTTCACTCCGCTGAAATTCATATTGCGCAGGTGGAAAAGCTTGCCCTCTTCGATCGGCAGGTTGATATCCGCCCGGATGCCGGCTTGATTCATCTTGAAAATCGGCAGGCGCCAGCCCTTGCCGCCGCGATGTTCGATGTCGATGCTTTCTTCCAGCGTCTTCGCCGTGAAATAGCCCGCATCCTGATACGCCTGGCGGATGCGCTCTTTGTCCTCTTCGAGCTTGGCGCGATCGAAAGTCGCCGGGAACAGGCGCTCGAAATAGCGCGAATGCGGAATTCCGATGCCCTTCGAGTTCTTCATGGTGCGGATCACCCAGCGGTCCTCTTTCGCCACGTTGTTCTCGATTACGATGTTGCCCACCTTCACCTTCGGGCCTTCGTTCACCACGAACGAAACCTTCAACGACGACGGCGGAATCTGCTCGATCTGTGCATCCACCGTGGCATACTGGCGGCCGCGTTCGGCCAGGAATTCCTTCAACACCACGGCCGCGCGTTGAATCTTGTTGGGGTCGTACTGCGACTCCACGCTCAACCCAACCTTGCGCTCTTTGAAGCGGTCCAGGATTTCCGATACCGTTACGCTCTTCGCGCCCGGGTATTCGATGGAGCGGATCACGCGCCGCTCGGTCACGACGAAACGCACGATCAACCCGTTGCGCCCGGCTTCAGTCTCCAGGCGGATGTCGTCGAAGCGGCCGGTGTTCCACAACGTCATGAAATCGCGGCGCAGGGCTTCTTCACTGTAAAAATCGCCGGGCTTGGAGACGATTAACGCCTTCAAGGTGTCCTGCGGTACACGCTTGGCGCCGCGGAATTCGAACGCCTCGATCACCTGGGTATTCAACGCCGGCACAGGCTCGGCCTGCTCCTTTGGCGTTTCCAACTGCGGGCGCTGGCCGGGCTGCTGGGGTGTCGCGGGCGTGGCCTGGGGCGTAGCGGGAGTCGGCGCAGGTGTGGGCGCGCTTGGAATGGTTTCGAACGGATTCGCGGGCCGCGTAGCCGGTGGGGTAGCTGGCGGAGTCGTCGGGGGCGTTTGCTGCTGTGGCTGCGCGGGCGGCTGGCCCGCTGGCGGCTGCTGGGCAGGCGTCTGCGCGAACAGCGCGGAGCCGGTAAACACCATGCAGACACAGGCCGGGATTACGACCAGGCGAAAACGCCTGAAAAACTTCATGCAAACATACCTTTCCACTCTGCGCGGTTACGATGACGTTGATTCACGAGACGCAGTTTACGATTACAGTTGAGGTGCCAAAGCTGGTAAGCCTTATTTTAGCGGATGTTTGGGGTTACCAACAACGAGTGTAGCAGGCTACAGGTGTGAAGAGGCGGCACAGGCCTTTCCCTATTAATTTCATACCGCTACGGCTCCTTTGATGAAGTTCACAATTGCTTCCAGCGAGGCTCCCGGCTGGAACACGGCCGCCACCCCCTGCCGCTTCAACTCCGCCGCGTCTTCGTCGGGCACAATACCGCCCACAATCACCTTCACGTCGCTCATCTGCTTCTCGCGCAGCAATTCCAGAACGCGAGGCACGATCGCATTATGCGCCCCCGACAGGATCGACAGGCCTATCACCTGCACGTCCTCCTGCAGAGCCGCATTCACAATCATCTCAGGGGTCTGCCTGAGGCCGGTGTAAATTACTTCCATGCCCGCGTCGCGCAGGGCGCGCGCGATCACCTTGGCCCCCCGGTCGTGCCCGTCCAGCCCGGGTTTAGCTACCAGAACTCTTATGGGCGCCGTCATTTCGAATCCTGTGGGGCAGACTTCAGTCTGCGCACCGACTTCAGTCGGTGCACCGGCCGCAAGGCCGGAGGTGTTTGCTTCAGCGGCATTAGATGTGTGAAGTCTCCGTGTAGGCACCGAATACCCCGCGTAGCGCCTCGCAGATTTCGCCCAGGGTCGCATAGGCGCGCACCGCTTCCAGCAGGTAGGGCATGGTATTTTCCGTACCTTCCGCCGACCGTTTCAATGCGTCCAGAGCTTTCCCCACCCTGCCATTATCGCGCCGTGCCCGCAGCGCCGCCAGTTTCGCCCGCTGCCGCTCGCCGCTGGTCTCGTCGATCTGCAACAGCTCGATCGGCGGATCTTCGCTCTGGAAGCGATTCACCCCAACGATCACACGTTGGCCGCTTTCCACTTCGCGCTGGTATCGATAACTCGCGGAAGCGATCTCCATCTGCGGGAAGCCCGCTTCGATCGCCCCGATCATCCCGCCCATGCCATCGATCCTGCGTATGTAATCCGTCGCCGCCGCTTCGCTGTCCAGCGTGAGCTTCTCCAGGAAGTAGCTGCCGCCCAGCGCATCGGCCACATTGGCGACGCCGCTCTCGTAGGCCAGCACCTGCTGCGTGCGCAGCGCGATCGTCACCGCGTGCTCGCCGGGCAGCGCGTAGGCCTCGTCGAGCGAGTTGGTGTGCAGCGATTGCGCCCCCCCCAGCACCGCGGCCATCGCCTGCAGCGCCGTGCGCACCACGTTGTTATAGGGCTGCTGCCAGGTCAGCGAGCATCCCGCCGTCTGCGCGTGGAAGCGCAGCTTCCAACTGCGCTCGCTCTTCGCCCCGTAGCGGTCCCGCATCACGTGCGCCCAGATCTTGCGCGCTGCGCGGTACTTGGCGATCTCCTCGAAAAAGTCGCTATGCGCGTTGAAGAAGAAGCTCAGCCGCGGCGCAAAATCGTCGATTTTCAGCCCGCGATCCAGCGCCCAATCCACATACTCGATGCCGTCGCGCAGCGTGAACGCGAGTTCCTGCACCGCCGTGGACCCCGCCTCGCGAATGTGATACCCGCTGATCGACACCGGGTTGAACTTCGGCGTGTGCAGCGCCCCGAATTCGATGGTGTCCGTCACCAGCCGCATCGACGCGCGCGGCGGATAAAT
>JBDTPR010000183.1:0-10560 GCA_039932635.1 Candidatus Solibacter sp. | reverse complement strand
TTGATAATCCGTGCGATCTTGCTGCTGGAGTTGCCGATCTCGTTCATCTGCACCACCATGCGATCGAGAGATTGATTCACCCCCGCCGCGCCGTCGGCCGATTTCTGCATGAGCCCTGCGACCTCGAGCGCGTGGTCGGCGTTCTTGCGCGTGATCGAGGCGATCTCCTCGGTCGAAGCCGATGTCTCCTCTAGTGACGCGGCCTGTTGCGACGCCCCGGCGGCCAATGAATGGCTGGCAGACGACACCAGCGACGCTGACGACGAAACCCGCTCCGCCGACTCGCTCATGCGCGCCGCCAGTTCCTTCAACGAGGCACCGGCATGGCGCACCAGAAACAGCACACCCACACCCACCGCCAGCCCGAGCAGCAGCAGCACGACGGTGAGCAGCGTTGTGCGTGCAGATTTGGTGGCAGTGGCTGCCGAAGCCGCCGCCAGATCTTTGTTCAACTGATCGACCAGCGAAACCGCCTGGCGGCCAATTTCTTCCAGGCTGGGCTGCACCTTTTGAGCGAAGATCACCAGTGCCTGGTCCATCTGTTGATTCGCCATAGCCTGGCGAAGCTCTTCGTGGGCCTGTCCCACCAACTGCGCCTGCTGTTCCAGGCTCAGCAACCGTGCCGCAGCTTCGCGCGCCGCCGTCGTTTTGCGCAGTTCGGCCAGCGAGTTGCGCAGGTTCTCCGCGTGCTGCCGGAATGCCTGTTGGTAGCTCTGCTGATGGGCGCTATCGGCCAGCATGGCAGCCAGTACGCTGCCGCGCTCCAGACTGGTCAGTTCGGCCGCGCCGGCACTGATCTGCCCGGCCAGGAATTGATGGCGGGCTGTCACATTGGCTGCACGCTCCAGTTCGCCGGCAAGATCACGGGTAAAGTACAGTCCCCCGCCGCCCAGCAGCAAGACCAGGCCGAGCATGGCGCCAAAACTGATCAGAAGTTTCTTCGTTAAACTCATTCGCATATCCCTCGCTTCGGGCGCACCTTCAGGCGCACGTTGGGTAAGCCGCAAAACCATCCGGACCTACGGCCGGTGCACCGACGGAGTCGGTGCGCAGACAATTATGCCCACAGATGGCCAGCTACATCTTGAAGCTCATACTGACCGGCACCGCGGCCTTCACGGCTTTGCCATCGGCCGTGAACGGCGCGAACTTCCACTTCTTCACCGCATCGGAAGCGGGGCGCGTCAGCACTGGATTACCGCTCACGATGTTCACTTTTTCCACAGTACCCGCCTCCGTAACGATGACCTCCAACTCCACCGCCCCTTCGATCTTCAATTGGCGGGCGATAGCAGGATACTCGGGCGACACCTTGGTGGTCACCGCATTCAGGCCTTCGGTTTTGGTCACCTTCTTGGGAGCGTCTTGGGCGGCCAGCATACCTGCCGTTAAGCCAACGATCAGCAGCAGACCGAGAGGGCGGAATTGTTGGTGTAAGTTCGTCATGGTTTCTTTATCGGCGGAGGGCGGAGAAAGTTTAGGATAATTGGAAGGAAGGCCCAATTACCCCATGCGAAAGCGCCTGTTCTACTGGTTCGCCAGCGTGCTACTCGCCATCAGCGTGGTGCTGGTGGTGTGGCAGGGCTCTTTCCGCCTGAATACCATCGGCCCTTCCAACGCCAAACAGACCTTCATCTTCTGGGCCGTCTCCACGCTGATCTTCATCCTGATGGTGACCGTGGGCTGGATTCTGGCACGCGAGTTCATCAAGCTCTATGTGGCGCGCCAGGCCAAACGCCTGGGCTCGCGTATCCGCACCAAACTGGTGGTCGGCGCCATGATGCTGAGCTGCATGCCCGTCTTCTTCCTGGTGCTGTGGAGCTATGAAGTGCTCAACGTGAACCTCAAGGCGTGGTTCACGAACCCGGTGGAAAACCAGGTGGAAGTCTACAAGCGGGCCGCGCACGCGCTCGATCTGGAAATTCAGCATCGCCTCACCGTACAGGCCGCACTGCTCGCCGGACAGCCCGAAACGCAGCAACTCCTGGCCACCGGCACGATCCCGCCCTACGCCCTGCAACGCTTTGCCCAAGACCAGGGTCTCGCCTCCGTGGCCGTCCTGCCGCCCACCGGACTGCCGCTCGCAGCCTGGGGCCCCTTCCCGGCGCATCCCAAGGACGGGCAGATCGCGGTAGTCCGCTACCCTTTGAAGGGCGGCCTGATCGAGCTTTCCACCAGAATTCCGCTGGATGCCGGCGAACAGCTCCTACAGATCAAGAAGTTCAGTGACGACTGGGCCGAGATCGTGGGCAACCGCAAGGACTACCGCACGCTGTACGTCATGCTGATGGTCCTGATCACGCTCTTCGTACTCTTCGTGGCCACCTGGCTGGCGCGCATTCTTGCCAACCGCATCAGCACGCCGATCACGGCGATTCTCGAAGCCGCTGGAGAGGTCCGGCGTGGCAACCTGCAGCACCGGGTCACGGTGCGCGCCGAGGACGAACTCGCGTTGCTGGTCACCGGGTTCAATCAGATGACCGAGGCGCTGGAATCGAGCGGCATCGAGTTAGACCGCCGGCGCCGCTTCACCGAGGCCATTCTGGAAAGCATTCCGACGGGAGTGATTTCGATCGGCGCCGACGGCTCCATACAGCACATCAACCGGGCGCTGAGCAAGATCTTCCCGCCCGACGTGGCGGCGCGCGCCACCCGCCTGGAGGACCTCTTTTCGCGTGAAGACACGGCGGAAATCAAGTACCTGATGAAGCGCGCTCGACGCACCGGGGTTTCCTCGCGGCAGCTGGAACTGCGCACCGATTCCAGGAAGGTGCACCTGGCGGTTACGGTGTCGGCATTGGAAAGCCGCCTGACTTCGGGCTTCGTCGTAGTGCTCGAGGACACCAGCGAACTGCTGCGCGCGCAGAAGGCCGCCGCGTGGCACGAGGTGGCACGTCGCGTGGCCCACGAGATTAAAAATCCGCTGACCCCGATTGCGCTCTCCGCCGAGCGCATCGGCCGCCAGCTGGATCGCCTCGACCTGCCTCCCGCCACCGCCCGCATCGTCTACGAGTGCGCGGCCACTATATCCAAGAGCGTGGAATCGGTGAAAACGCTGGTGGACGAGTTCTCACAGTTCGCGCGCTTCCCCTCGGCGCAGCCCGTGCGCTGCGACCTCAATGAAGTCGTGACGGAAGCCCTGGCGGTGTTCCACGGGAGGCTGGATGGCATCTCCATACGCACCAGCTTCGCCCCCGGCCTGCCGGCGGTGAATGTGGACCGCGAGCAGTTCCAGCGCGTGGTGGTCAACCTGGTGGACAACGCGGCCGAAGCCATGCAGGATTCGCTGGTTAAAACGCTCTACATCAGCACGCAGGCCGGCGCGGCGGAGAGTGTGGAACTGGTGGTTGCCGATTCGGGCAGCGGCGTCAGCAGCGATGAGAAGGAGAAGCTTTTCCTGCCCTATTTTTCGACTAAGAATCGCGGCACTGGATTGGGGCTGGCGATTGTCAGCCACATCGTGGCCGAACATAACGGGACCATACGAGTGGAGGACAATCTGCCGGTAGGCGCGCGTTTCACGGTGGAATTGCCCACCGTAGTGGAGAGTGAGCCGGCGGCCCCGGCGACGGAGGATGCGGAGTTGAAACCCTCCGCGGTGAAAATATGAAGGCGAGACGGATTCTGGTAGTCGACGACGAGCCTGGGATCCGCCAGTCCTTGAGCGGCGTACTCGAGGACGAAGGCTACGCGGTGGAGACCGCGGAGAGCGGCGAAACGTGCCTGGAAATGCTGCCCGGCGGCAGTTTCGAGCTGGTGCTGCTGGATATCTGGCTACCGGGTATCGACGGCATGGAGGTGCTCGCGCGAATACAGGAGATCGCGTTCGAGGAGCGTCCGGTGGTGGTGGTGATCAGCGGCCACGGCTCGGTGGAGGCAGCGGTGAAGGCGACCAAGCTTGGGGCCTTCGATTTCCTTGAGAAGCCGCTGTCCATCGAGAAGGTCACGGTGGTGGCCAAGAACGCGCTGGCGAACCGCAAGCTGGAGTTGGAGAATTCGCGGCTCAAGGTGGATACCGGCTCACGCTACCGGATCATCGGCGAGAGCGTGCCGATTAAAGCGCTGCGCCAGCAACTCGCCCTGATGGCCGGCACCAACGGCCGGGTGCTGATCTATGGCGAGAGCGGAACCGGCAAGGAACTGGTGGCGCACGCGCTGCACGCGATGAGTCCGCGCGCGGCCGAGCCCTTCGTGGAGGTCAACTGCGCGGCCATCCCGGAGGAACTGATCGAGAGCGAGCTTTTCGGCCACGTCAAGGGCAGCCTGGGAAGCGCGCACGAGGATAAGGTGGGCAAGTTCCAGAAGGCCGATGGCGGCACGCTGTTCCTGGACGAGGTGGGCGACATGAGCCTGCGCACGCAGGCCAAGGTGCTGCGCTCGCTCGACGAGGGCCGCTTCGAGCCGGTGGGCGCCTCGGGTTTCGTGCAGGTGGACGTGCGGGTGGTGGCGGCGACCAACAAGAATCTGGAGGACGAGATTGAGCGCGGCAATTTCCGCGAGGACCTGTTCTACCGGCTCAACGTGATTCCCTTCTCCGTGCCTCCGCTGCGCGACCGGCGCGAGGATATCGGGGAACTGGCCGACCATTTCCTGCGTGAGTTCACCACAGCGTACGGCCGTAAGGCGAAGGAACTCACGCCCGAGGCATACCGCGTACTCGCCGAATACCACTGGCCGGGCAACGTGCGAGAGCTGAAGAACCTGATCGAGCGCATCGTAATCCTGAACCCGCAGGTGAGGGTGGATGCGCGCCACATTCCGCTGCAGACCGTGCGCAAGCAGGCCGACCGCCCGCTGGACCACTTCGGCAGCCTGCAGGAAGTCCGCGAGGCCGCCGAAAAAGAATACATCAGCAAGAAGCTGGAAGAGACCAACTGGAACGTCACGCGCACGGCCGAGCTACTGGGGCTGGAGCGCAGCAATCTTTACCGGAAGATGAAGACGCTGGGCATCGGGCCCAAGGAATAGCGCTGGCCCGACAGCCCTGCTCCCGGGCGAAGATCTCATTTCAACGTTTGGTTTCGGCCACGATATAATCGAGTGTTGCTACCGGCTGCTCACCACCTCGGAGGAATCCCCGTAATTGCCCGAACTGCGTAAGGACCCTATCACAGGGCGATGGGTCATTATTGCCACCGATCGCGCTAAGCGCCCCAGCGATTTTGTCCGGCAAGTGATGCCGCCGCCAGCGACTGCCATCTGTCCCTTTGATTACGGCAATGAGCACAAGACGCCGCCCGAAGTCCTGGCATACCGGACATCCGGCCAGCGCGACCAGCCTGGCTGGCGGGTACGCGTGGTGCCTAACAAATTCCCTGTGCTCGGCATAGAAGGCGAACTCAATCGCCAGGGCGAAGGCATGTACGACAAGATGAACGGCATCGGCGCGCACGAGGTCATCATCGAGGGGCCCGAGCACGATAAGACGCTTGGCACCATGTCGGAGAAGCTCATCGAGGAAGTCCTGTGGGCCTTCAAGGAACGCGTCAACGACCTGAAGAAGGACCACCGCTTCAAATACATAATCCTCTTCAAGAACCACGGCGACGCAGCCGGCGCTTCGCTGGAACATCCACACTCGCAGTTGATCGCGCTGCCCGTAATCCCCAAGCGCGTTAAAGAAGAGGTGGACGCCGCGCGCCATTTCTACGAATTGAAGGAACGCTGCATCTACTGCGACATCGTGCACGCGGAAACTTCCTCGGGCGTGCGCCTGATCAGCGAGACCGACCGCTTCAGCGTGATCGCGCCCTACGCGCCGCGCTTTCCCTTCGAGACGTGGATTCTTCCCAAGCGCCACGAATCGCATTTCGAGGATGCCGATGCGCCCACACTCAGCGACCTTGCGTGGGTTATGCGCACCACCGTTCGCAAGCTCGAAAAGGTTCTGGAAAACCCCGCCTACAATTTCATCGTCCACAGCGCTCCCGTCCAGGAGGGCGCGTTGAGTTACTATCATTGGCACATCGAGATTATTCCGAAACTGACAAAAGTCGCGGGCTTCGAATGGGGTACCGGATTCTACATCAATCCGACGCCGCCTGAGGAGTCGGCGAAGTTCCTCAGAGAGGCGGGACTCGGCTAGCTACACTTGCAACCTTGTGTGGCGGTCTGATATAACCGTGCTGCATTCTTATGGCGGATAAGAATAAACCCCAGGTGACGAAAAACTCAAAGGCTCCGGAATCCGGCAACCCGGAGGCGCCCACACCGGCAGCCGTGCAGTTGGCGGCATACGAGGGCGCGATGAGGTTGTTCCACGCGCGCAAACTCGGCGAGGCGCGCGGATTCTTCCTGGAGGCATCGGCCGGGCCGGGCCGCGACGTGGCCCAGCGCGCGCAGTTGCACATCGCCATGTGCGATCGCAGGCTGGAACAAGCCGCCGTGAGTTTCGGCAGTGCGGAAGAGTATTACAACTACGGCGTGGCGCTGCTCAATCTGCGCAATGCCGTGGAAGCGCGTACCCACCTGGAGAAGGCGCTCACGATCGATCCTTCGGCCGATCACATCCACTACGCCCTGGCGCTGGCGCACGCCCTGACGGGAGATCTGGCGGGGGCCCACGATAACTTGCGACGCGCGATCGAACTCGACCCGCGGAACCGCATGATGGCCCGCCAGGATGCCGATTTCGCGCCGCTCGTCAACCAGGCCGCATTCCGTTCCCTTCTCTTTCCCGAGAAGAAGAGCTGGTAACGGCGCACCTCTTTCAATAAGGCGAAATGCAGGACAACTCTCCACTGCGTGTGGTTTCGATTGGCGGGGGCACCGGCCTCTCCAGCGTGCTGCAAGGGCTGAAGCACTATGCGCGTGCGTCGGGGCCCGGCAGTCCAGGGCTCGACATCACGGCCATAGTCACTGTGACCGACGACGGCGGAAGCTCCGGCCGCCTGCGCCGCGAGTTCGACGTCCTGCCTCCGGGAGACATACGCAATTGCATGGTCGCGCTCAGCGAGGATTCCGCACTGCTCTCGCGCCTTTTTCAGTACCGCTTCCAAACCGGCCGTGGACTTAAGGGTCACAGCTTTGGCAATCTCTTCCTCACCGCTCTCACGGAGATTCTAGGCGATTTTCCAGACGCCATCAAAGCCTCCTCGGAGGTCCTCAAGATCGCCGGGCGCATTTACCCCAGTACGACGGCGAACGTGGGGATCGAAGCTACGCTGGTCAACGGCAAGGTCATCAAAGGCGAGAGCCAGATCAGCCGCAGTCATCAACGCATCCAATCGGTACGCCTGCACCCGCGCAAGGTGGCGCCCCTGCCGGCAGCCCTCTCCGCGATTGCCGAGGCCGACGTAATCACCCTCGGACCGGGTTCGCTGTTCACCAGCATCGTGCCCAACCTGCTGGTGGACGGCATCGCTTCGGCGATTCGTTCCTCCCCCGCGCTCAAATGCTACTTTGTCAACCTGATGTGGCAACCGGGTGAGACGGACGAGTTCCGCGCCAGCGATCACGTGCGCGTCCTGCACCGTCACGGCGGCGGCAAGTTTCTGGACTATGCAGTGGTCAATGTGCGCTCGATCGCCAGCGCCTTGCGTAAGCGTTACGCGCGGCAGGACGCCATGCCCGTGGAGAACGACATCGACGCCCTCCTGAAGATGGGCCTGAAGGTGATGGCCGGCAATCTCTCGAGCAGCGCCGACAAGGTACGCCACGATCCGGCAGAAACCGCGACTGTGGTGGTGCGACTGGCTGCCGAAGGCCGCCTGCGCAAGAACGCATAATAGTAGTAATGCACAAGCCCGTAACGATTGTGATTCTGGCGGCGGGACTCGGCACCAGGATGAAGAGCCGCCACGCCAAAGTGCTGCACCAGGCCGGCGGCAAGACGCTGCTTCAGCACGTGATCGACACCGCGCTCGCACTCGCCCCGCCGGAGCGCATCTTCGCCGTGGTGGGACACCAGGCGGAGAAAGTGCGTGAGTCCGTGGCCGCGAGCGGCATCGGCTTCATCGAACAGCACGAGCAGAAGGGCACGGGACATGCCATGATGATCGGGCGCGACGCTATGGCACAGCTCGATGGCTACCTGATGGTGCTCTACGGCGATTCGCCGCTGCTGCAGGTGGAGACGCTGCGCCGCCTGATCGAACAGGAGACCACTGGCACCGCTGCCGGCGTCCTGATGAGCGCCATGATGGACGATCCCACCGGTTACGGCCGAGTCATCCGCAATGGCGCGGGCGACGTGCTGGACGTAGTGGAACAGAAGGCCGGCACCGCGGAACAACTCGCGATCCGCGAAGCCAACATGGGTATCTACTGCTTTCGCGCGGACCTGTTCTGGAAGCATGTAGGCGAAATCGAGCCTACGAATCCGGCCAAGGAATACTACCTGACGGACATGCCCGCCATCCTGGCGCGCGCCGGGCATCGCGTGGAAGCCATGCGCATCGCCGACGCCGGGGAAGCGCTTGGCATTAACGACCGGGCGCAACTGGCGCAGGTCGACGCGATTTTCCGCGAGCGCAAAAGAGTGGCGGTGATGGCTGGCGGGACCACGCTCATAAAACCCGAAACCATTACCATCGACGCCGGCGTCGAACTCGGTATGGACACCATCGTGGAGCCCTTTGCCCAGCTCCTGGGCACAACCCATGTGGGCGAGAACTGCCGCATCGGGGCGTGCTCGATCGTGCAGGATTCCACGCTCGCCGACGATGTGGAGATCGGCGCGTTCACCGTGGTCAACACCTCCGTTCTGGAGCGCGGCGTCAGCGTGGGGCCGTATGCGCGCCTGCGGATGCAGAATCGCGTGGAGGCCGGCGCTCACATCGGCAACTTCGTGGAGCTCAAGAAGACGCACATGGGAGCGGGCGCCAAGGCGGGACATCTCGCCTACCTGGGCGACTCCGAAATCGGCGCGAAGGTGAATATCGGCGCCGGCACGATCACGTGCAATTACGATGGCTACGGCAAGCACGCTACGCGCATTGGCGAGGGCGCCTTCGTGGGCAGCAATTCCACCCTGGTTGCGCCGCTGGAGATCGGCGCGGGCGCATACCTGGCCGCCGGCTCGGTGATCACCGCAGAGGTTCCTGCAGACGCGTTGGCGATTGGGCGCGGCCGTCAGGAAAATAAGCCCGAGTGGGCGAAAAAGCGCCGCAAACTAGGCAAGACCGCGGACGCCTTGAAGAGCGGCGCCTAGGAAGGCCATGCGCCTTGTTGCCTGCGTCCTGGTAATCGCTGTACTCGCGTGCGCGCAATTTAAGAGTACGGCCACGCTGGTGGTGGCGCCCACGACCTTCGCCGATGCCAAGGGCAACTACGTGGACGTGGAACCCGGCGACCTGATCCTGTACGACAACGGCCTTCGCCAGCCCATTCAGGTGGACGAGAGCTTCAACCCGATCTCGCTGGTGGTGGCGATTCAGACGGCATCGAACTCCGCGGCGATTCTCGATAAGCTTGGCTCTGCCGGGGTGCTCTTCACCGATTTGCTGGCGGGAGATCGGGGGGAGACTGCGCTGCTGACTTTCAGCGACGAGGTGCGCACCTTGCGCGACTTCACCACGAATAGCGACAGTCTCGCCGCGGGCTTGCGTTCGCTGCACGTGCAGGGCAACGGCTCCGTCGCCAACGACGCCGTGATGCAGGCGCTCGGCATGCTGGCCAAGCGCAAGTCAGACCGCCGGCGCATCCTGCTGATGATCGGTGAGAAGCGCGACCGGTCGAGCAAATTGAAATTTCCGGCGGTGCTGCAGGAGGCAGAGCGGCAGAACGTCATCGTCTACTGGCTCACCTATTCGCCTTTTCTGGAACCCTTCACCGCGGGGCCGAAAACAGTCAAGAGCAAGGATCCCAAGAAGGACGGCGCGGCCCTGCCTCCCGACATGGCGCCGGGCAATCTGCTGACCGTCTTCAGCGAGCTGGCGCAACAGGGCAAGCCGGACGGCAGTGTGCAACTCACGCGCGCCACCGGCGGACGCGCCATTGGTTTTCTGAAGAAGGAAGCGTTGGAGGAGGCGATTCAGGCGATCGCGTCCGAGGTCCATCGCCAATTAATTGTGAGTTTCACGCCGCCCGGCGGCAAGCCGGGAGAGTATCATGTCATACGTATCGAGGTAAGAGGGCGCCCCGAGCTGAGGGCTCGCACGCGAGCCGGATACTGGTCGATGTGAACCGCGAGCGGTGGTATTCAACCACCCCGGGTTTCGGCACGCGCGCGCTAAGCTGCGTATTTTCAATCTTTGGAGCTTGGCACCGCGAATGCATTGAAAGGAGACAGGTGATCCTGGAGGTTCTAATGAATCGGACATTGCAGATTTTGGCGGTTGGCACGGCTTTGATGCTGGCGGGCTCGACGGTTGCTTCGGCGCAGCGCGGCGGCGGCGGACAACGCGGCGGTTCCAACGGAGGCGGACAGCGCAGCGGCGGCGGCTACTCCAACGGAGGCGGACAACGCGGCAGCGGCCAGGGTTACTCGGCGCCGAATCGGGGCAACTCGGGCGGGCAGAGCTACTCGGCGCCGAATCGCGGCTATTCGGGCGGCCAGAGCTACGCGGCGCCGAATCGCGGCTATTCGGGCGGCCAGAGCTACGCGGCGCCGAATCGCGG
>JBDTPR010000182.1:0-10565 GCA_039932635.1 Candidatus Solibacter sp. | reverse complement strand
TAGAGCGGCCAGCGCTCGTCGCGCTCTCCGCGGAAAGCCCAGTGCGAATAGGGCGGTTGAACAATCAGCTTGAGGAACGCCTCCCAGGATGTCAGCCGGAAGACGCGATATGTCTGTTTGCCCTTGCTCTTGCGCGTCGCCATCAACTAATCGTAGCGGTATAGCGCCTTCTCGATCGGCACGCCACGCACTTCGATTCGCTTTAGATCGGTCGTGCCCACGCCATGCGCCTCCGCCAGCAGCAGCGTATTGTCCGCATTGCGGAACGGCGCGGTGCCCCGCGTGGCCCGCGGATTGTAGCCCATCACCGCCGCGCAGACGGCGTCCGTGCACACCGGATTCAGCCCCGCGATCAGCACCCCTGGCTTCACCACGCGCACCCCGCGGATCCATGGACCCTCGCCGCCCGCCGTCGATTCCACGCCGTCGATAATCGCCAGGTGAATCGGCCGCACCACCGCCAGATCGGCCACCACGCGCGACACACGGTAGCCCGCATTTTTCAAGCCCTGGCCCGGATGCAATTCCGGCGGCGCGATCTTCGCCGGCTGCCGCTTCGCCAGGTGCACCACATCCAGACGGCCCTTGGTGGGCTTCTCATTCGGATCGTTCACCCCGGCATCGTCGCCGTAAATCGACGCAGGCAGATTGCCGAAGCAGTTCTTCAAGCTCAGCGTCACGCCGCAATCCGCATGGTTCTTCAACTTTGCCAGGCTTACGAAAACGTCCGTGTCCTGATACGCCGCGTTCATCACATACTCGGGGTACATGTACGCCGTCCCCGGAAATTTGAAGCGCGCGTATTTCTTGCTCTTACCGAGCCCGTTGGTATTCTCGAATTCGACGCCGTTCGCCGCCGCGAGGAACCCGCGCAGATTCCAGCCCGAATCCAGAATCACGTCTTCCAGCGGACCCGCCGTCGCCCACGCGCTCTCCACGAAGCGTATGCGCTTCGCGCCTGCCTTGCCCAATAGCGCCGCCGTCGCGCCAACCACTTTGGGATGCGTATAGTGCGTCAACCCCAACGCCATGCCCTGAAATTTCTGCCCGGGCGAACCCGTCATGTTGACCTTCACCGTAACGGTCTTGTTGCGCACCAGCTTTTCCAGTCCGCCCAGTTGGTCGAACATGGCAGCCATTTTGGCGGTCACGTCTTCGTCATAGGTGGCGCATTTGGCAATCGACACCGGCCCGGCCGGCGCCTCCGCCCCCTGCAGCCCGCCTGTAAGCAGCGGCGAAGCCGATATCGCCGCGATCCATTCCCTGCGCGTGATCTTCATGCTATTGCTCCAGCCGGATGGTGGCGCAGACGCCTACGCGATCCACATCCACCCCCCATCCTTCCTCGGTCTTATAAACTTCCAACTGCTTATCCGCGGCTCCCGGAGAGATCAGCGTGGCGCGCTTGAAGCTCTCGATGTAATGCATGGCCACGTTCTCTACCGGGTAGTCCGAATAGTTCACCAGGTGCACTACCGCCGTCTTTCCGTCCGGCGCTGACAGGTAGTTGGACAGCATCGACGCCACGTTGAATAGCCGCACACCCATATTGCGCCGTCCAATCATCGAATTGACGTCGCGCCAGATGTCGTTCAACCGCTCCAGTTCGGCCTTCTCCAGGGTGATGCTGCCGGCCGCCGCGGTGGGATCCTTCCACCCCGGAGGCCCGGTGAGCAGCGTGCCGCCGCCGCGCGTGAAACCGCGCAAAATTTCCTTCTGCTCGGGCGTCAGCGCCGCGGCGTCTACGTTCACCGCCATGGTGGCGCCGGACAGCGCCTCCGCCGAAAGCTGCTGCCGCGGAATCGGCCGCACCGGAGTATGTTTCACGGCGATCATGTCCAGGATTCCGCCCGAGAGCAGGCCGCCCTTTTCGGGATCCTGCACCAACGCCAGCTTGCCGCTCTCGCGCATCGCGCGCCACTCCGCGTGCTGCTCGAAGTAGCTCAGCATGCCGGCGATCTGCTTCCACGTGCCCATCGCGGCCTCTTCGCGCGCGCCAAGGCGCCGCACAAGGTCGTCGTCGAATGCCACCACCCAGCGCGCCCCCGAAATGGCAGCGTCGGCGATCACTTGCAGATACCGCGTCGTGCTGACCACGGTCTTCTCCGGAGGACGATTCGCGATCCACACGCTAGCCCCGCCCCACGCGCGCAGCGCCCGCAGGAATCCGGTATTGGTATCGATCCAGACGCCGGACGTCGGCCCCGATTTCTTTGCGCCCTCATCGTCCGCCGAAATCCCCGGCCAAACACCCTGATAGGTGCCAAGCACTGCGGCCTTGCTACCGAGGAGCAATTTATTGCGAGGCAGAAGTTCGATGACTGGAAATCCGTCAGGAAATTTCCCCGAAGCTTCGCCCTCGAAAACGACCCCATCCACCGAGGCGGAGACTTCCTCTCCCGGAGTCATAATTGCCAGCGTAACCATGCCGAGCGAGTGTGCGGCCGCAACGAACTCCGCCGAAGGAGCCTTCACCAAAACGCAATTCACGGGAGTTCCCGCCAAAAGCTCGAGCGATTTCACATCGCCCCAGGGCCATCGCACCGGAACCCAAGCAGACGGAGCCGGGCCCGCCGCGCAAACCACCTGCGCCACTCCCAGAGCCAAGGCCAGCATCCGCATATCGATAGCTTATACCAACCTATCCCCCTCATCCTCTAGTTCCAAACCCCAATCGACCTGCGATACCCCAATCGACCTGCGATACCCCGATCAGAGCCGCGACCGTGAGGGAGCGTTCGGTACCCTTGCGCCCCATGCCATAATCATCGTGGAGGGGTTTCCGTGCGCATTTTGTCACTCCTGTTGGCGCTGTGGCTTCCCGCCACCGCCCAGGTCGCGCCGATGTTGAATCTCGTCGTCCTCGAAGGCGAGGGCGCCACCAACAACATACGCCAGCGCACCACGCGTGAACCCGTTGTCCAGGTGCAGGACGAAAACCACAAGCCTGTCGCCGGCGCCATCGTGGTCTTTACCCTACCCTCTAACGGAGCCGGCGGAGTCTTCGCCAACGGCGCCAGGACCCTCAGCTTGGTCAGCGACAACAACGGCCAGGCGGTCGCCCGAGGCTTTCGTCCGAACGGTCTGAAGGGCAATTATCAGATCCGGGTCAACGCCTCCCATAACGGCCAAACCGCAAGCGTTTCCATCAACCAGATCAATGCCGCGCTTACGGCGTCCGGCGCCCCCGCCAGTGCGGGCATTTCAGGCAAGCTGATTGCTGTCATCGCAGTGGTCGGAGCGGCCGCTGCCGGCGGAGCCATTTACGCAACCCGCGGCGGGAACGGCACGACACCTGCCACCCCGACGCCTGGAACCACCATCGCCGCCGGCACGGCCACCGTGGGCCCGCCAAAGTGACCAGTATGAAGACTCTCTACCTAGCTTGCCTAGCCGTAACAATCACTTACGGCCAAACCGGTAGTTTGGCGAAGCCTTCAATTGGCTTCGTTTTCGATTCCGCTTCCAAGTCGCTGCGCCCCATCCAAGGGCTCCCCGGTGCCGCTGTCGTCGGCCCGCCCGTCGAATTTGGCTTTGTTCCGTCATCTGCCCACGTCGCCCCGCGCCTTGACTCCGCTTTCGTCCTGGCAGCCGACGGCGCCCCCCATTTCTTCCGCCTCGGCGGCTCCGCTCTCACCGAACGCCCGATCGCCGAATTGGCTTCGTTCCTGCATATTGTCTTTAGCCCGTCAGGCACCGCCGCAGCCGTCCTGTCCGCCGGCAGAATCCAGGTAATCAAAGGGCTTCCCGATTCCCCGACACTTGCCGCCACCATCTCCCCGCGAGCCAATCCGCGCAACCGCCGGCCCCTGCCCGACACCCTCGCCATCAGCGACGACGGAGCCTACCTCATCTATGCCGCCGGTGGTCCCGTCGAACTCCTCGCCGTCGCGGGCGACAGCCGACAGGTTCTCGATGGAACCCCCGGAACCCTCGCCGCCTTCGCGCCCCACAGCCATGATGCGGCCGTCATTCAATCCAGTAAACTATTTATATTCAATGATATAGCTGGGTCGGCAACGCGCCGCGATGTGGCTTCCGCCGCCTCCCCCAGCGACCTGGCCTACTCGCCCGATGCCCGCAGCCTCCTCATCGCCAGCGCCACCGGCCGCTCCGTCACCACCATCAACCTCGAGACCGGCGACCGGTCCTCGCTCGCCTGCGAGTGCGCCCCCGCCACCCTGACGCCCATGGGCTCCGTCTTCCGTCTCAACGAACTCGGCAAGGACCCGCTCTGGCTGCTCGACCCCGCCTCCGGCCGCGGCCTGATCTTCGTTCCCCCTCCCGTCAACAACTAGCGCGGGATTCGTTCAGGGGACTGGTACAATTCCCTCGTGCCCCGTGTCCTGATGATCTCCTCCGAGGCGGCCCCCTTCGCCAAGACCGGCGGGTTGGCCGACGTCGTGGGCGCCCTGCCCTCCGCCCTCCGCCCCTTCGGCCACTCCGTCGCCGCCGTGATCCCCCGCTACGCCTCCATCGACCTGAAGAGTACCCGCCGCGTCTGGGACAGCCTTCCGGTCCACCTCGATGCCGCCCATTCCTACTCCGTCGGCATCTACCAGGCGGCCGCCGATTACCCTCTGTACCTGGTCGATTGCCCGCCACTCTTCGAGCGCAAAGGCATCTATGGCGAATCCGGCATGGACTACCCGGATAACCACATACGCTTCGCCGTCCTTTGCCGCGCCGCCCTGGGGATCGCCCGCGTCCTCTTCCGCACCGACATCTTCCACTGCCACGACTGGCAGACCGGCCTGGTTCCCGCCTACCTCCGAACCTCGCTCGCCACCGACCCCACCTTCATTGGCTGCAAGACCCTCTTCACCATTCACAACCTCGGCTACCAGGGACTCTTCCCGCGCAGCTCCCTCGCCGACGTCGGTCTCGACCCCTCGGTCTACCGGCCCGATGGCATGGAATTCTTCGGGCGCGTCAGCTACCTCAAGGCCGGCATCCAGTTCGCCGACGCCCTGAGCACCGTCAGCCCCACCTACGCCCGCGAGATCCAGACCCCCGAGTACGGCTTCGGCCTCGATGGCTGCTTGCGCGACCGCGCGGACGTGCTCACCGGCATCCTCAACGGCGTGGATTACGACGAATGGAATCCCCAGTCCGACCGCCTGATTCCGGCCCATTTCACCAGCGAAGATCTGAGCGGCAAGCAGGAGTGCAAGCGGCAATTGCTGGCCGAATTCGGCCTGCCGCCTGACGCCATGGACCGCCCGCTACTTGGGATCGTGTCCCGCCTCGCCCGGCAGAAGGGCGCCGACATCCTGGCCGAGATCGTAGCCCAACTGCTGGCCGAGGACGTCTACCTGGTTGCGCTCGGCAGTGGCGAACCCGAGTACGAGGACTTCTTCCGCCAGTTGCAGCTCGATAACCCGGGCCGCATCGCCGCGCGCATTGGCTTCGACAACGCCCTGGCCCACCGCATTGAGGCGGGCTCAGACATCTTCCTCATGCCCAGCCACTACGAACCCTGCGGACTCAACCAGATCTATAGCCTGCACTACGGCACCGTCCCGGTGGTTCGCGCCACCGGCGGACTGGATGATACCATTGATGAGGAAACCGGTTTCAAGTTCTCCGAGTACTCCGGAAAGGCGCTCCTGGAGGCGGTACGTGCCGCCGTCAGCGCGTTCGCGGACCCCATACACTGGCAGCAGATGATGCGGCGCGGCATGGGCCGGGACTTTTCCTGGAAGACGTCGGCCGCGGCCTACTCGGAGCTGTACCGGCAACTGTTGGGGCGTTGAATCTTTTTGGCCCCCTGAGATTCTAATAGATAGTAAAGGTAGGAGATGAAATGGCAAGCGAGAACACTCTGAATTTTTCCGATGCGACGTTCGATCAGGACGTCCTGGCCTCGGACGTCCCGGTATTAGTCGATTTCTGGGCCGAATGGTGCGGACCCTGCCGCCAGATGGGACCGACCATCGATACCGTGGCCGGCGAGTACGCCGGTAAGGCCAAGGTCGGCAAGCTCGACGTGGACGCCAATGGCGGCACGGCGATGCGCTACAACGTACGTGGCATTCCGACCCTGTTGCTCTTCAAAGGCGGCCAGGTGGTGGAACAGCGCGTAGGCGCGATCGGCAAGAGCGAAGTCCAGAAGATGCTGGACGCCCACCTCTAAGAAGCACCCCCGAGTTTCAGCGGCGCGAAACCGCCCCAGGCGGTTAACCCAGGCGGTTTCGCGCTGTTCATTCCCTCCCCGCGGCTCCCACTCCTCGTTCCATCCCGACCATTTCCTGGCATGTCACGCAGTAGCGCGCCCAGGGCAGCGCACGCAATCGCTTGTCGGCGATCGGCTCGTCGCAGCTCAGGCAGACTCCGTAATCCCCCGCTTCCAGGCGATCCAACGCTTCCTCCACCAGCTTCAATTGGCGGTAATCCAGCCCGTTCATGCGCGAAGAGACAAACTCGTCGTGCGAGATCTGTGCCTGATCGTCCTCCGCCAGATTCTCCAGGCGCGCCGCGGCGTCCATCTTCCCGCCGAGAGCCTCGAGCACTGCGGCACGCCTTTCGAGGAGCATGGCACGTTGTTGATTCGTCTTCATGGGAGATCGAGTGCTGCGAAAAATATCAGAGTTTCAGGCCGAATTCAATAGGGTTGTTTCGGCTACTTGGCGGGCAGGGGATAATTCTGGGAGATTTCGGACAGCATTTCTAATTCGGCAGCGGAAAATCGGTCCTTGAAGGCGGCGCTGTTCAGCAGCCTGGTGCGCCGTGCCTCGGGCATGGTGCGCAGGCGCTGCAGCACCGGCCTCAATTCCTGGCGGCGCGCATCCGGCAGTCCGTTGAAGGCCTGCATCTCGCGCGTCACGATCGCCTGCTTTTCGGGCGGCAGGCTGTTGAACGTGTTCCACATCTGATTGAGGCGCGCGCGTTCCGCCGCCGGTAGTTTGTCGAAGCGGTCGAGCCGCGCGCGCAGGTTGGCCTGCTGCTTGGGCGGCAGCTTTTCGAGCACCTGCTCGCGCTTCTCCGGCGACATCGCCATCAGGCGCTCCACCGGATTTCCGGGCGCTCCCAGGCGCGGCCCGGGCTTCGCCGCCTTCTCGGGGTTCTTCGGCAGGGTGTTCTTGATGGCGGAGTTCTTGGGTCCAGGTTGGGCCTGCGCACACGTCGACACCACGGTGAACAGCAGCAGAAGGCTCGCGACTTGGGAACGCCGTCTCATCCGTCTAGAGTTTGGAGCCGGGAGTGTCGGCACGCACCTGGCGGCTGAATTCGGCGAGCACGTCCATGGTGTCCAACGCGTTCTCCACCTGCTCGGGCTGAACCTGTTCCACCTGTGCGCGGTCGCCGCCGTTGACCGGGGGAGGCAGCGGTACGATTCCAGGGCGCTCCAGCACGAAGCCGACGGCCACCAGCAGGCCGGCCATCGCCATCGCCGGGACCGCGCGGCGCGTCGTCACCTGGCGCAACGGGCGCACCAGCAACTCCCACCACGAACTCTGCGCTTCAATCCGGCTGTACAGGCGGCTGTCGAAATCCGCCGAGACGGGCGCCGCTTCCCAGGCGTCCATGGCCTGCCACACGGCGCGCTGATTGTCGGCGAATTCCCGGCAGGCGCCGCACACCGCGATGTGCCGCTCCAGGATTTCGGTGGACGCCGGCGCCAGCTGCCTGGAACAATAATCCAGCAGGACCTGCGCGCTTTCCGGAGTCTCCAAGGGGCAATTCATAAAAACCTGACTTTCACGCCATATGCGCCAGTCGCGCGCGCAAGGTCTCGTAGGCGCGGAACAGCAGCGATTTTACCGCGGATTCCGAGCAGCCCAAAACCTTGGCAATCTGCGAATACTCCATCTCCTCGTACTTGTGCATCAGAACCGCCGCCCGCTGCTTCTCCGGCAGCCCCGCAATGGCCCGGCGGATCTCCTCCATTTTGGCCTGGTACACCAGGGACTGTTCCACCGACGGCTTGTGATCCGAAACCTGCCGGACCGGCATATCGCCCGTGTCGTCATCCAACCTCTCCTGCAACCGCTCGTTCTTCCCGTCGCGGAGCGCGTTCAGTGCTAGGTGCGTCGCGATCCGGAACAGCCAGGTGGTGAACTTGGCGGTGGGTTCATAAGTAGCCCGTGAACGATAGACCCGCAGGAAAACCTCCTGCGCCAATTCCTCGGCGACTGCCTGATTCTGAACCATGCGGAACAGAAAGTGAATGACCGGGGAGCGATGTTTATCGAGCAGAATTGCGAAGCTCGCACCGTCTCCCTCTTTGACCCGGAGCATCAACTCCGTGTCACGATCCAGAACTATGGCAGCCGTGCCTATATTCGTGCTAACCCGTTCGGCCATTCGAGGTTGCTATCGGTCCCAAAAAAAAATGTGGGCTCATTCGCCTTTTAACGAGCGCTCCATCAGACGCCGAATGGCTTCCTGGGGGGAAGCCCCGGCATGCAGCATCTGGTGCATCTGGGCGGTGATCGGCATCTCGACGTGGAAGCGCTCCGCCAGTTCGACGGCGGCGTCGGTGGTTTTGACCCCTTCGGCCACCATTTTCATGGAGCTGACGATGTCGGGGAGTTTGCGGCCGCGCGCCAATTCCACGCCGACGGTGCGGTTGCGGCTGAGGTCGCCCGTGCAGGTGAGGACGAGGTCGCCCAATCCGGCGAGTCCGGAGAGGGTGGCTTGCTTGCCGCCCATGGCGACGGCGAGCCGGGTCATTTCGGCGAGTCCGCGAGTGATGAGCGCTGCCATGGCGTTGTTTCCGAGCCCCATTCCATGTAACACCCCAGCGCCGATGGCGACTACATTTTTAATCGAGCCGCCAATTTCTACGCCGGTAGGATCATTGCTGGTGTAGACGCGGAAGGTAGGCCCGGAGAAGGCCGCCTGAACGATCTCGGCAAGGCCGGGTTCGGTGGAGGCTGCCACCACTGCAGTTGGTTCAAAACGCGCCACTTCGCGGGCGAAGGAGGGTCCGGAAAGGACGGCCACTCGGGTGGTGCCTGCGACCTCGCTGATGACCTCGGTGATACGCATCAGAGAGTGGTTTTCCAGGCCCTTGGTGGCGCTCACGAAGATCATGCTTTCATTAAGACCGGGCAGCATGCGCTGATAGACGGCGCGCGCCAGGTGGGAGGGCATGACGCTGAGGACGATTTCGCCGCCATCGAGGGCTGCCAGGAGGTCGGAGGTGACGGTTAGGTTGGCGGGAAGAGGCGTGTCGGGGAGGAAGACGTCGTTGACGCGGTTGGCTTGCATGCGCTCCGCGAGGTCGGTTTCATGCACCCAGAGCGTTGTGCGTTCGAAGCGAGGCGTGAGCACTACGGCGAGTGCGGTTCCCCAGCTGCCACCGCCGATAATCGATAGATTCTTCAAAACTTAAACACGCTCTCAGTTCCCAGCCGGAGCCGTGTGATGTTACTACTATGCCTGTAGATTACGAATCCCCCAGCGACCAGTGAGGCGACCACAGCGGCGAGCGGGGCGCGCGCGACAATGAAGACCGCGAAGGGCAGAGTGGCGGCGGCGACGATCGAGCCCATTGAGATGTGGCGGGTGACGAAGACAATTACTACAAATATAAATATTTCGACAGCGAGCGCCCAGGGCGTGAGACAGAGGAACGCTCCCACCACGCTGGCGACCGCTTTGCCCCCCTTAAAGCCGAGGAAGACGGGGTAGGCATGGCCCAACATGACGGTGACCGCCGCCACACTCATCCAGATTGCGTCGCCTTCGGTGAGGCGTCCGGCGATCCAGACGGCGGCGTAGCCTTTGGCGATGTCCAGGATCAGGGTCAGCACGCCGGCGCCGCGGCCGGAAGTACGCATGACGTTGGTGGCGCCGATATTGCCGCTGCCTGCCGTACGCACGTCGGCGCCGGTTTTCAATTTCACCAGAAGGTATCCGAACGGGATCGCGCCCAGGCAGTAGGCGATCAACACAACCGCAAGCGGAATCATGATTTTGTGAGCGGGAACTCTGCAAGTTTAGTGTACACGGAACCACTTGGCCGCAAGGTGCTCAGGTAGAGGAAGAAGCTCGCGGCGGGGAACTCGCCGAAGTCGAGGGAGGTCAAGCGGCCGATGGCTTGATGTAGGGCTGCGAGTTCGGCGGGGGGCTTGATGCGCGCCAGGGTGAGGTGGGGCGCGAACGGGCGTTTTTCGCTGACGACGCCGAGGGCCGCGGTGGCGTGTTCTGTAGCGGCGGCCAGTTCGGGCAGGCCGGGAGCCTCGATGCCAGCCCAGAAGTTGCGCGGCGCGCGGGCGTTCGGAAAGAAGCCCACCTGGCGTATGCGTACGGGAATCACGCCGGTGCGCGGGATGGCGGTGAGGGCGGCCTTCAATTCGCCGAGGCGCTGCTCTGGCCATTCGCCGATGAATTTGATGGTGACATGGAGATTGGCGGGTGGGCTCCAGTTGAGTTTCGCGGTGGGCTGGAGGCGGCGCAAGAGCTCCTCCAGATTGGCCACGAGATTGGGGGGCAGATCCAGGCCTGTGAAGAGTCGCATTCCGCGTTTACATTGTACAGCGCGGTGTGGGGGCCGAGAGGCGGTACTCTTGTCTCATGCAAGATGAGCCTGAACGGGACGCTGGATTCTCATACAA
>JBDTPR010000181.1:0-10596 GCA_039932635.1 Candidatus Solibacter sp. | reverse complement strand
ATTTCCGTGGAGACTGTCCGCAATCTGCGCGACCGCCGCGGCCCCGTCCACGGCGGCTCTTTCCTCCGCGAGCGCCGCATCGCGCTCGACTGCGAGCGCTCCGAGTTCCCACGCATTTTCGTCCACGAGGTGGCGCACTTCATTTGGCTTCGCTTGGGCAACGCAGCCCGCCTCGCCTACGAAGATGTCCTGCGTGCGGAGATCGCGCAACGCGCCCGCGGAGAGTTGGGGTGGAGCGCGGAGTGGCGCAAGAACGCTCTCCAGCTCGACGACGTTGCCGGCCGCTCGCGGCGCTGGCGCGAATACTGCTGCGAGAGTTTCTGCGACACCGCCGCGTGGCTGTATAGCGGTGTGCCGCGTCACCTGGAGTTCACCCTCGCGCAACGCTGCTGCCGTCGCCGCAAGGCCTGGTTTGCCACGGCGCTGGGTGAGAGGACTTTGTCGATATAATCAAGTCAGGTAATATTCTGTGCTCCTACGCCGCACTCTCTTAGCTTCTGCCACCGCTCTGCTTGCGGCGTGCTTCTTCACGGGCTGCGCTCCGCAGCGCGCTGTAAAGGCCGCCGATGCCGTCAAGGCCGACAAGGATCGCCGGCCCGCTCCCGAGTTTGCCCTCAAGGACGCCGACGGCAAAACCGTGCGCCTAGAGGACTACAAGGGCAAGGTGGTGCTGCTCGATTTCTTCGCCACCTGGTGCGGTCCGTGCAAAATCGAGATCCCGTGGTTCATGGAATTCGAACGCAAGCACAAGGACAAGGGCTTCAGCGTCCTTGGCGTATCGATGGACGACGAGGGCTGGGAAGTGGTCAAGCCCTTTCTCGCGGGCCTGGGTGTCAATTATCGCGTGGTCATCGGCAACGATTCCACCGCGCAACTCTACGGCGGCGTGGATGCGCTGCCCACCACGTTCCTGATCGACCGGACTGGAAAAATCGCGGCCGTCCACATTGGACTGGCGAGCAAAAAGGAATTCGAAGATGGTGTCGAACAACTACTGCAAGCTCCCGGCGGGATTATCAAAGATGTTGCTGACGCTTCTCGCGGCCGGGCTCTTCCTGCCTTCGACGTTCGCCCAAAGTAAGGAATACCTCACCGTTACGGAGCCCGTGAAGGTGGCGGGGAAGCGTAATGCCGCGTTGCAGGTAAAGATTCCCGTCGCGGTGAAGGAAGGCTTCCACGTCAACAGCAACAAGCCCAACGAGGAGTCGCTGATTCCCCTCAAGCTGACGTGGACTGCGACTGGGGCGCTCGAAGGTGGCACCGTGACTTACCCGAAGCCCTCGCTCGAAAAGTACGAATTTACCGAGCAGCCGCTCTCGGTCTACACCGGGGCATTCGACCTGGTTGCCAATTTCAAGGTCGGCGCCAACGCTCCTGCCGGTCCCGGCGCGGTCACCGGTAAGCTGCGCTATCAGGCTTGCAGCAGCCGCGCCTGCTATCCGCCGAAGACCATCGAAGTTACCGTCAATTACCAGGTGCAGTAGGCCGCAGACAGGCGTAATAGCCGCGGAACAGCACCTCATGCGATTCGCCGCGCCACACCGGCGCGAGCGTGTCCGCGCACCATCCGCAGATCTCCGCGAGTTCCACGCCTCGCCGCACGGCTGCCGCAACGTTGGTCTCCGTCAACACGTAATCCAGGTAGAACTCCGGCGTGAGGCGGAGGGCGATTTCGAAATTCTCGTGCGCTCCCAGGCAGAATCCCACGGCCGCGCGCGCCAGCGTTGCCGGATTCAGTGCGCGCGCTTCCTGTGGCGGCGGAGGATAGCGTACGGAGAATTCCGCGAACCACTCGTCGAGCGCTGCGGTGTGACGGAAGTTCCTGCCCGCCGAGAAATCGTAGACCAGGAGCACGCCGTCCGCCGTGAGTATCCGCGACGCCTCCGCGAAGAAGCGCGCGAGATCCACGTAATTCAGCGATCCCGCGGCAGCAATCAGATCGACCGTCAGATCGCCAAGAGGCAGTGCCTCGGCGACTCCCGCCAAGAACTCCGCGCCGGGCGCCACGGTCGCGGCAAATCGCAGCATCGTTTCCGCAGGCTCGAGGCCGACGCGATGGATCGCGAAGCCTTCCAGCGCACGCGTCGAGACGCCCGCGCCGCAGCCCACATCGAGCGCCCGCCGGAAGGGAACGGTGCGTCCCATCGCGATGAAGGCCCGCTCAATTACGCGTGGATGCACGGGCGGCCGGGACCGTGCATATCCGGCCGCCATTTCGTCCGTACCGAAAGGATTCGGCATTGCAGCTTCCATTGTATGAAGCGGCGCTACTGCAGGGTCAGGAACCCGCCCGCCGGACTCTTTGCGGCGCCAACCTGAATGATGATCGGCTGATTGCCGGAGGGTACGTTCTCCGGCACGCGGAGGTTGACCTGGTACAACCCGAGATACGTCGGGCTGACTCCCACGTAAAAAATGTCAGCGGCAGCCACCGCCACGCCGCCTACCGTAATGCTGTAGGGCAGCGTGACCGATCCGATGCCGGGCGCAGGCGCGCCGACCGTCTGTCCGGGATTCGTGGCGCCCAAACCGAGCGCGTAGATCACCAGAACGTCGCCGGCCTTGGCGGGGCGAAGGTTGGCGGAGGGGATGGACCCCGGCGCGCCTACGAAGCCGCCTTCCGCCGTAACCGCTGCCACAGGATTCCTGCCATCGGCGGCGAGCGTGAGGTAGAGGAACTCGGGCGATGCGCCTTGCGCGGTGGCGGTCAGCGTGTTGCTCTTCAACTCGCCGGTTTCGCCGCAGTTGCGCAGCACCTGAACCTCGACCGGTCCCGCCGTGACCTCCGGAACCTCCACCGTAATCTGCGTGGTGGCCGCTCCGAAGATGGGAGCCTTGACGCCGCCGAAGGTGACGCAGATACCGGCGAACTTAGTGGCCAGCGTTCCGCCGGCAATGGCGTTCACTTGTGGCGCGCTGCCTGCCGCCATGAAATTGGAGCCATAGATTGTCGTGATGCCGCCCGTGGAAACACCGGCCACCGCCGGGACGCTGAAGCCGTTCTGCCCGATACCGCCCGGCGAAATCACCGGCGTGTTCGGATCGGGCGGCGGCGGAATCACCACCGCATCCTTGATGGTGGCGGTGAAGACCGCGCTGAAGGTTCCGGACGTGGCGGTCACGGTCAGCGTGCCGGTCTTGGTGGGCGTGGCCGCGATGCCGGCGGCTCCGCTGGCGTCGGTGGTTACGTTCTTTGCCGTAAGATCGGCGGCCCCCGCCGTTACCGCATAAGTGACGGGCACTCCCCCGGCGCCGATTCCGGCCTTGCCCATCAGTTTCACGATGAAGGCATCGAGCGCGACTCCCACCGTGCCGGTCTGATTGTTGCCGCTCACGACGTCCATGCGCGAGGCATCGTTGGGCTGCAGCTTGCGGATGCGGCTATTGTCCGTGTCGGCAATGATGACTTCGCCGGCTTTGTTCAGGCCGATCCCATTCGGGTAGAGATAGCGGGTGGCCGCGCTGGCCGGTTGATCATCTCCCGCGAAGCCCAGCGCGTCGCCGCCGGAGATGCGATTGATGATGCCATCGCGGCCGATATAGCGTACTCCCGCACTGTCGGTGAACCACAGACCGCCGTCGCTATCGGCGAACATTCCTGTGGCGTCCACCATCGCCTGGGTAGCCTTTCCGCCGTTGCCCGACGAGCAACACTTCCCGATTCCTGCCACCGTGGAAACCGTCCCGGTTCCGCTGGCGATGCGCCGTATACGGTAATTCAATAGGTCGCTGATGTACAGGTTGCCCGCGCCGTCCATGGCGAGTGAAGTGGGATTGGCGAACACCGCTTGCGCCGCGGAGAGTCCATCGCCGCTGAACCCAAAGCCCGAAGCATTACCATTGACTGGAGCGCCGGCATACGTGGAGAGTCCGCCCGCCGGAGTGATTTTCTTGATACGGTTGCCGGCCGATTCCGAAAGGTAAATGTTCCCGCCGGCGTCCACCACGATCCCGCCGATGTAACCGAAACCGGACAACTTGGCGCCGCCCCCATCCACCGAGTAAGTCAGATTGCCATTGCCGGCGATCGTGCTGATCACGCCGTCGGGCGCGATCTTGCGGACACGCACCTGCGACTGATCGACGACATAGAGATTGCCCGCCTGGTCCAGCGCCACGGCATCGGGATACGACAGGAGCGCCTGAGTTGCCTGGCCGCCGTCGCCACCGAATCCCACCTCTCCCGTTCCCGCATAGGTGGTGATTTTGCCGTCCGGCGCAATCTTGCGGACGCGGTGGTTCATGGTGTCCGCGAAGTATGTGGAACCGTCACTGCCCTGCACCAGGCCTGTCGGGCGATGCAGTAGGGCAGCGGTCGCGGGCCCGTTATCTCCCGCGTAGTGGCCGCGCCCTGCCACTGTCGTGATGGTGCCGCCGCTGGAAATCATGCGGATTCTTTCGTTATTGGAATCCACCACGTACACATTGTTCAGGGCATCTGTCCCCATTCCCGCGACCCGGGAGAAGCGCGCGAGAGGCGCGGAGTCGCCGTCACCGCTGAAGCCTTCCTTGCCATCGCCGGCGAACGCCTGCAGGATGCCGCTGGGCGTAACGCGGCGGATACGGTTGGTCAGATAATCGAAGACATACACGTTGCCCGAAGGGTCTGTGGTAACCGGGCCAGTGACCAGATAGGCGTTCGAAGCCAAGCCCCCGTCCGGAGAACTACAGCAGATCGCGCTGCCTGCGATGGTCTTGATCACGCCGTCGGACGTGATCTTGCGAACGCGGTTGTTGTTGTAGTCGTTGATATAGACGCTGCCCTGCCCATCCACCGCGAGGTTGCGCGGAAAGTTGAACTGGGCCTCCAGGGCGGGACCATCGTCGCCCCGAAAACCGCTCTTGCCCTTACCGGCAATCGTGCGAACGATTCCGTCCGGAGTCACCTTGCGAATGGCGTGATTATTCGCATCACCGATATACAGGTTGTTGTCTTTGTCTACAGCGATGGAATAGATGCCGCTAAAGCCTGCGTCGGCGGCGGGACCGCCATCGCCCGTGTAAGTAGTGGTGCTGCCGTTCCCCACGATCTTACCGAACCCGCCTGTGGGAGTCAGTTTGAAGACATACGTACCGGTCGCGATATAGAGATTGCCCGCCGCATCCAGTTTGAGATCGTAAATGTAGCCTCCGGTGTATTCCGGAACCCCGCTGATGACGCCTTTCGAGACCTTGCGCAGCACGCCATTGCCGGAATCCGCGATGTAGATGGTTCCGCTGGAGTTGGCTGCTACGGCTTGCGGCGTTTCCAGTAGGGCCGCAGTCGCGGGACCGCCATCGCCTAATGGGAAGACTCCCGCGATGGTGCGGGAAACATAAGAGCTGGCGCTCTGACTCATCGCCGGAATCGTGACAAGAGAGACGGCAATTAGGAGGTTGTAGGCGAGGCGCATAGTGGTATCTGGTCTACCTGATCGTTGAGCAACGATCAGTATAAACCAAATACCGTTTAATTTGGGACTTCAGTATCCGAAACTGACACGGCCGGAAATTGTTCGCTAAACCGTTTCGCCGCCCACCAGGTCGGCATAAGTCTCGCGAGTTCGAATGACTCGCCACTCAGCGCCGTCAACCAGGACTTCCGGCACGCGCGGGCGAGAGTTGTAATTGGAGCTCTGCACGAAGCCGTAAGCGCCCGCGGTACAGATCGCCAGGTAGTCGCCGGGCATTGCATTGGCCATGACGCGGTCGCGCGCCAGGAAATCGCCGGTCTCGCAGACGGGACCTACGACATCCATTGTGGCGGGCGGCAGCGGACTCTTGCGCAGCGGCAGAATCTCATGATGCGCGCGGTACAGCGAGGGCCGAATGAGATCGTTCATCGCCGCATCCACGATCAGAAACTCCTTGTCGCCATTGCGCTTGCGATACAGTGCGCGCGTCAGCAGCACTCCCGCCGGGCCCACGATGCTGCGGCCGGGCTCGATCATGGCGGTCAGTCCGCTGGCTCGCAGGCGGGTCGAAATCATCGCCACGAACGCGCCGATATCGGGCGACGTCTCACCCGCATGATAGGCCACGCCAAGGCCGCCGCCCAGATCCAGATGGCGTATCGGGTGCCCCTGCGCGCGCAGCGCTTCAGCCAGCGCCAGCACCTTGTCGAGCGCTTCCAGAATCGGGCTCGGATCTAATATCTGCGATCCGATGTGGCAGCTTACGCCATGCGCCTCCAGATTGCGATACTGACGCGAGCGCTCGTACACGGCGGAGGCCTGGGCGATATCGATGCCGAATTTATGCTGGCTCAAGCCAGTCGAAATGTAAGGATGCGTCACCGCGTCCACATCGGGATTGACGCGGATGGAGAAACTCGCCTTGCGTCCCAATCGCGCGGCCTTAGCGTCGACCAGCGCGAGTTCCGCCTCGGATTCGCAATTGAACGTGTGGATGTCGCTTTCCAGCGCATATTCCACTTCCGCCGCGGTCTTGCCCACGCCGGAGAAAACCACGCGCGACGCATCGCCGCCGGCCTGCAGCACGCGATACAACTCGCCGCCCGACACGATGTCGAAGCCCGCGCCCTGTTTGGCCAGCAGTGCGAGAATCGCCAGCGACGAATTGGCTTTCACGGCGTAGCAAACATTATGCGGCAAGTCGCCGAACGCCTGATTGTAGGCCGCGAAGCTCTGGCGTATGGCCTGGCTGGAGTAAACGTAGGCCGGGGTTCCAACTTCATGCGCGAGGTCGGCTAGCGGGACCTGCTCACAGTAATAGTCGTTGTGCGAATAGGCGAACATTCTGGTGACGGGGGTGAATTTTCAGTATGGCACAGGGCCGGCGGGCGGCCCCTGATTGCCAATCTGAGCGCGCAGTTTTTCCAGGGCGGACAGGGTCTCCCGCCACTTCTTGCGGTCCTTGCGCGTGGCGTAATTCAGGTTCGGGTCGCGGTAGAACTCCAGCACGTCGTGCAGCATCTCCGCGTCGATGGAGGCCGTGTTCTTCTTCGCCAGTTCGCGCGCCAGTTTGGCGTACGTGTTGTCGGCCAGGCTGTATTCGGTGGGGCGCGTAGGAAGGCCGGTATCGAAATCGCGATCTTCCAGTGCCAGCCGGCCGGCGGTTTCCTGCGCCAGCAGCCCCCGGTACTCGTCCACCGTGCGATTGAAACTCGTCTCAAACAGATTGAGCGTCTGCGCGGTGGGCGGGTGGAAGGCCAGCGCCTTGAGCGGACCGACCTTCGGCAGCACGCGCATCAGGAACGCCAGAATGCGCGCCACGATTCCGGGCTCGCGATACGATTCCTTCCATTCCTTGCGATAGCCGGCGCGCGAAAGATTGTAGACGAACTGGCTTTTGCTGACGGTCATCCGCTGGTGTGAGGCGGCCAGATCGTCCTTTTTTAGATTCCACGCGATGCGCGTCATCTCGGGAATCAGCGTGCTCACCGCGCGGCGATAGGTCCCCAGCGCCAGGTCGAGATCGCCGAAGACGTCCTTCATCTCCAACGAATAGGTGCGTACGAAGGCACGCTGCAGTACGCCCTTTTCCACCTGAAAGCCAATGAAATCGTGGTACGCCTGAGGTGCGTAATTCCCCTTGGCCACCTCGGCCACATCGAAGCTGAATTCCACTTTCATGTGCGATGTTTTGTCGTCGGCGTAGGTCACCGACTTGCCGAATTTGTGCGCCAGCTTCGGATATTCGAGCGCCACCGACGGATTTATTGCGAGGCCGTGGCCCTGCGTGTCGGCTGCGTAGTGAGCCAGGGCGCCCAGTGCGAACGCCAGTTCATTCAACGTCTGCGCCTCGCGAATCTGATTGACGACAAAATCGCCCGTGCGGACGTAGTGCACAAGATCGCTGAAGAAGGTACTGCCGAACGGGTAGTACCCCATGTCCTGGATGATGCAGCCGCCGTAGGCGCTGGCGTGCGCGCGCAGCAATTCGATTTCGGTAGCCAAAGGGTAGCGCTTCTTCAGCAGGGATTTAATCTCGCGGTCCCAAACAGTATCGATGATTGCTTCGTGGGTCAGGACCGAATAGGCTTGCAGGGAGGAGCTGAGGAAGAGGAGCGCGAGAAGAGTGCGGAGTCGGAGCACGTCTCCCAAAGGGGGCACGTGAGCGACCAATGGATTCCGCATCACAACGGTCGCCCGCCGCGATGCGGAAACTCGGTTTGTTCCCGCTATTTAATAGCGAGTGTGGAAAGTTGCGCGTCCAGATCTGCCAGAGCCTTGGTCAACACCGCTCTGTAACGAGGATTCTGTGCGTTTTCAATGTCCCGGACCACGCGTGTGCGGGACATTATGAGGCTTTCTTTCTTACGAAGGGCATCGACTGCTTCTTCGGAGAGGACTTTGGCTCTGGCGTTAGCATTGCGAGCCTCGGCCATGTCGATCTGATCTTCGACCGACTTGCTTTCCCAACCTCTGGCCATAATCCATTCTACACCTGTAGTGTCGAAATGGGGAAGAAAGTACGCTTTTCCTCGTATTATGGCAAGCTGGAGTCATGCTTCGCTGCACCCTTCCGTTCCTGCTCGGCCTGTTCAGCGCCGCCGCGCAGATGCGTCCCCCGGCCGTTCCCCTGGTGGCCCACGATCCCTATTTCAGTATCTGGTCGATGGCCGACCGCCTGAATGCCGACGGTACCAAACACTGGACAGGCAAGAACAACACCATCACCGCCTACGCGCGCATCGATGGCAAGAGTTACCGCATCATGGGCCGCGACCGCCAGCCCGGCAATGAGCTCGCGCAGACGAAGCTCGAAGTGCTGCCGACCCGCACCATCTACGCGTTCGCCGGCAACGGCGTCACCGTGGGCCTGACGTTCTTCACCCCCGCATTGCCCGACGACCTCGATGTGCTCTCCCGTCCCCTCACCTATCTGGAGTGGAGCGCCGCGTCCACCGACGGGCGCGAGCACGAAGTCGCTATCTACTTCGATGCCGCGAGCGATCTGGCCGTGAATACTGCCGACCAGCCGGTACTCGCCGCCCGCTACCAGCTCGATGGCATGCCCCTGCTCCGCATGGGGTCGCGCGAGCAGGCCGTGCTCGCCAAGCGCGGCGACGATCTGCGCATCGACTGGGGCTACCTCTACCTCGCTGCCGATAAAGCGGACGGCGTCACCACCTTCGCCGGCGATCGCGTTCAGGCACGCGCCGCGTTCGACTCGGGCGGCCGCTTGCCGGAGTCCGACGAGCTTGGCGAGATTCGCCGCGGAGGTCCGGTGCTGGCCGCTGCGATCTCGCTGGGCAAAGTCTCAGCCACTCCTGCGTCGCGCTACCTGATGCTCGCCTATGACGATCTCTACTCCATCGAATACTTCGAGCGCAAAACGCGCGCCTGGTGGCGTCGCAACGGAGCCACCGCCGCCGATATGCTGCGCGCCGGCCGCCGCGATCACGATTCCCTGCTGTCACGCTCCCAACGCTTCGATACCGAATTGATGAACGACCTGCGTGCCGCCGGCGGCCAGAAGTACGCCGAGCTGGCAGTGCTCGCGTACCGGCAGACGCTGGCCGCTTACAAGCTGGTCGCCGACGCCGATGGCACCCCGCTCTATTTCTCCAAAGAGAACTTCAGCAATGGCTGCATCGGCACCGTCGATGTGATCTATCCCGCGGCGCCGTGGGCGCTGCTCTTCAGCCCGAAGCTGCTCAGGGCCCAGCTCCAGCCCGTGATGGATTACTCGCGTATGGCTCGCTGGCGCTTCCCCTTCGCGCCGCACGATCTCGGCACCTACCCGCAGGCTAACGGGCAGGTCTACGGCGGCGGTGAGCGCACCGAAGAAAATCAGATGCCGGTGGAAGAGACCGGCAATATGCTGATTATGATTGCCGGGCTCGCGCGCGTGGAAGGCAACGCCGACTTCGCCGCGCGCTACTGGCCGCAATTGACCAAGTGGGCGGAGTACCTCAATGAGAAGGGCCTCGATCCCGAGAACCAGCTCTCCACGGACGACTTTGCGGGCCACCTCGCGCACAACGCCAACCTCTCGATCAAAGCAATCCTCGCGCTGGGCGCTTATGCGCAGCTCGCCGGACTCACGGGGCATCCGCAGGACGCAGCGCGCTTCCGCAAAATCGCCCAGGACTTCGCCGCCAAATGGAGCGGCCTCGCCACTGAGGGCGATCATTACAAACTCGCCTTCGACAAGCCCGGCACGTGGAGCCAGAAATACAATCTGGTCTGGGACAAATTGCTCGGCCTCAATCTCTTCCCCGCGGACATCGCGCAGAAGGAGATTGCCTTCTACCTCACCAAACAAAATCAATTCGGCCTGCCGCTCGACAATCGGAAGGACTACACCAAGCTCGATTGGATCGTGTGGACCGCCACCATGGCGACCAATGCTGGTGATTTCGAAAAGATCGTGAACCCCGCGTGGCAATTCGCCAACGACTCGGCCAGCCGCGTGCCGCTCACCGATTGGTACGACACAAAGACTGCCAAGCAGCAAGGCTTCCAGGCGCGCTCCGTAGTGGGCGGTATCTTTATCAAGATGCTCTCCGACCCCGCCATGTGGAAGAAGTACAGCGCGCGCTGACAAGCGAATCAGAGCCGCGACCGTCAGGGAGCGCGGCGAGCGAAGCTCGCCCAGTCCGAGCGTCGCTCGGATCGCTCCCTCACGGTCGCGGCTCTGATTGGGCCT
>JBDTPR010000180.1:0-10640 GCA_039932635.1 Candidatus Solibacter sp. | reverse complement strand
GGGGCTCGCGGCTCTGATTGGGGCTCGCGGCTCTGATTGGGGCTCGCGGCTCTGAAGCTACGAGGCTAGCGTGGTGGACGGGAGGACTAGCTCCGGTCCGAGTGCCGCGTCGCCGAGGTCATCCATCATATTCATGGAGTCCACCAGGGTTTCCATCATCTGCTCGTTCTGCTCGACGGCCGTGCGCAACGTCTCCAAGGTTTCGTTTTGAGCGGTGAGCTTTTCATCCAGGCGTGTATTGGTTTGACGTAACTCGTGCAGTTCCTTTTCCAACCGGCTGACTAAGTCGCCGGGACCGGCGGTTTGTTCCTTCTGCTCAAACTTGGCAAGCCGCATGCTGAGCACCTTCAAAGTTCGCTCGATGCGTTGCAGTTGGTCCGGGGATACCTGCATTTCCGCGGGGACAGATTCCACGTTTCCATTCGAATCCGCAAAGCGAACCTCAACGGCCGAGCCGCTGAGAATGACCTTGGGATTCAGGGGTGAGCCCGCGGGCTCCGCGTTCATCGCCCGCATCATGGAGACGAGGGAGAAGAGGCTCTGGATTCCAGCAGCCACAGGCGCGGGATCTTCCGGAGCGATCGCCAGAGGCTTCGGCGCTGCCCGGCGGAGGTCGGTTCTTTTCTTGGCGTAGGTGTTTTTTGCAGCCATTGGATTCTTCACTTCTACGGGACCCTGCGTGAATTCACCACTGAGTTGTGCAGTTTCGCTGAACATGGGTAATGCTTCCCTTTGCATCAAGTGTGGACGGGGAAGGCGTGGCAGGTCAACGTCTATCGGTACTGTAGACAAAAGTAAATACAGAATTAGTTACTTCTAGGGTACGCTGCCTGCACGAAACGCGCTCGTATGCCAACATAGAAAGCAGTGGGGAAGTTTTTCGTTCAGAATTTTGGCTGCCGGGCGACTCAGGCCGATGGCGCCGCACTCGAAGCCATGCTGGCAGATAAGGGTCTGGAGTCCAGCGCCGAGCGCCGCGTTGCCGATCTGGTAGTGCTCAATACGTGCACGGTCACCTCGTCGGCGGATGACGACGTGCGCCAGACGATCCGGCGCGTGCACCGTGAAAATCCCGACGCCAAGATATTGGTGACCGGTTGCTACGCGCAACGCGCGCCCGATGAACTAGCGGGCATGGCGGGCGTGGAATGGGTGGTCGGTAATTCACATAAGACTCAGATCGCGGAGATTGTCACCGCCGCTCCGTACCACGGCAATATCCACATCGGCGACATCTTCGAGCAGCGCGATTTTCTTTCGGCGCCGGTGGAAGACGCCTCGGGCGAGCGTACCCGGCCGAATCTGAAAATCCAGGACGGCTGCAACAATCGCTGCTCCTTTTGCATTATTCCTTTCGTGCGCGGGCGCAGCCGCAGCGCTCCCGCCGAACAGGTAATCGAGCAGGTGCGCTCACTCGCCGGGCGGTATCGCGAGGTGGTGTTGAGCGGCATCAATCTGGGGCGTTGGGGCAGGGAAGCGGGCAGCAGGATGCGGCTGGCCGATCTGGTGCACCGGCTGCTCGCGGAGACCCCGATTGAGCGTCTGCGCCTCAGTTCGGTGGAGCCGATGGATTTCTCCGATGACCTGCTCCAGTTGATGGCCGGGTCGGAGCGCATGGCCACGCATGTCCACGCGCCCTTGCAGAGCGGCTGCGATCGGACGCTGCGCCGGATGCACCGCAAGTACCGCCCGCGGCATTATGCCGACCGCGTGCAGAAGGCTCGCGCGCTGATGCCCGATGCGGCGATCGGCGCAGATGTGATGGTGGGTTTTCCCGGCGAGACCGAGGCCGAGTTCGAAGAGAGCCGGCAGTTTATGGCGGCCATGCCTTTCACTTATCTGCACGTGTTTACGTACTCGGAGAGGCCTGGGACTCCGGCGGCGGACGAGGCGGCGCAGGTGCCGATGGCGGTGCGCAAGGAACGCAATCGGATACTGCGCCAGTTGGCGGCGGATAAGAATCGCGCGTTCCGCGAGCGGATGGTGGGGCGGACGCTGTCGGCTGTCACGCTGGATGGCGGCATGGCGCTGACCGCGAACTACCTCAAGGTGGAATTGGGGACGCCGCGCGAGGCAAATATGTTGATCGATGTGCGGATCGACGGCGTGAGTGAAGCGGGCTTGCGCGAAGGTTCTTTGAGTGTGTGGGGCAGACTTTAGTCTGCGCACCGATTTCAATCGGTGCACCGGCCGCAGGCCGGATTCGCGCTCGACCAGTTCCATTGCTCTGCCGTGGCGGCAAGCCCGGCCCTCACAGGATTGCTTTCGATGTAGTCTTGAATCCGGCCGAATTCGATTTCCGATTTGACCAGGTGGTCGTAGCTTTCGTCCTGCCAGAAGTGTTGGCCCGAGCGCACGAGGATTCGATTCGCCTGGTGTGCGGTGACTCCCTTTAGCGCTTTCAGCCAGCGGGCGGCCGGGACTAAGGATGTCGCCTGAAGGTGCACGTGGTTGGGCATGATCACGTACGCGTGGAGTTGGTAATGGCCGAGCTTCGTTCCTTCGCGGAGACGCTTGGTCACCATCTCGGCGATCTCTGGCATTTTCAGATACAGCGGTCCCGCGGTGGCTCTGTCCAGCACTCGATCCATAGCGACGAAGGCCCTACCGGCGGACACTCGCTCGGGCGGAAAAGTGCGATTGGCGGGCAGGCTGCCGTGAAGGCGGAAAGTGATGAATACCGGCTGCCCGAGTACATCGCGATGCGGTAGCCTTCTTTCAGACTCGATCATCTCAATATCGTTGTTGCGGGTGTGCGAAGTTCTCGGAATTTTGTAGTGCACGGGGCCGGCCTTCGGCCGGTGTACCGACTGAAGTCGGTACGCAGACTGAAGTCTGCCCCACTACGCAGACTGAAACGTCTGCCCCACACGGTATGCTGGCGATAGCATGCACAAGTTTGATGGGAAGGTAGTGGTGGTCACGGGCGCGGGCCATGGCATTGGACGCGCGGTCGCACGACGCTTCGTTGCGGACGGCGCTCGTGTGGCGGTCAACGACCTGGACGTGCAACGCGCCGCCGAAACCGCGGAGGCCATCGGCGCTGCGCTGGCCGTCGCCGCCGATGTCTCAAGCAAGGCGCAGGTGGATGCCATGTTCGATCGTGTCGAAGCTGAACTTGGCCCCGTAAACGTGCTGGTGAATAATGCCGGCAATATCTACGCCGCCCGCCATTTCCTGGAAGGCGACGAAGCCTGGTGGGACCAGGTGGTGGATGTGAATTTGAAAGGCGCATTCCTGTGCTCGCATCGGGTGGCGATGGGCATGGCGCGGCGACGCTCCGGCGTGATCATCCACATGTCGAGCGGCGGCGCTACGCGCGCGCACCGCTGTAATGTTGCCTACGATGCGTCCAAGGGCGGCATTGAGGCGATGACCCGTGCCATGGCGCTCGATCTCGCGCCGTACGGGGTGCGAGTCAACGCCATTGTGCCCGGACTGATCCGCACGTACGATGTGTCGGATGAAGACGCCGCGCTTCGGGGCGCGGTAGTCCCGATGGGACGCCTCGGCGACCCTGAAGATCTCGCGGGGCCGACCGTGTTTCTGGCGACCGACGATGCGCGCTACATCACCGGCGCGTGCCTGGTAGTGGATGGCGGAGTTTTGGTGCAGCAGCGGTCGGCTCCCGTGGACACTTTTCCGGTAAGCCGTTTTCCGAAGTTGGACTAGGTCCGCGCGGTTGACTGGCTATTGACCTGTTCGACTATAATGCGGTTTACTATGGATGCCAGAGAGTTTTGCTGAAGTGAGTTAAGTCCCGAGCTTTTAACCAAATCTCGGCCCGTTTATGGCGAGGTCGTCTTTTCCATTGCGCCCTCAGACGTTCAGAATGGCCTCATCTGGACGGGAACCAACGATGGAAAAGTTTGGTACACGAAGGACGCAGGCAAAACCTGGAATGATGTCACTAAGAACATCACCGGGATGCCGGCCTGGGGAATCGTGTCCAAGATCGCATTTTCCCGAAACCTTGCCAACGTCCGGACCGTCCCAGGCGTCTTAAGTGTGACCCGGAGGTGAGCAGTGTCTGGAGACATCCGTTACGCGTTTCGAATCATCGGCAAGAATCCCGGCTTCGCCGCGGTGGCAATTCTTTCACTGGCTCTCGGCATTGGCGCCAATACCGCGATTTTCACGCTGATTGATTACGTCATGCTGCGCGCCCTTCCGGTGCGGGCCCCCGAGCAACTTGCCGTGATCGCGCGCAATCCTGAAAAGCCCAGCGCGTCGTTCAACTATCCGGACTACGTTTATTTCCGCGATCACAATCAGTCCTATTCCGGCGTGATAGCGTGCACGTCAGGCGGCTCTGCGCTGGCCTTCGCGGTACCCGGCGAGAAGGGCGCGTCGGCGGAAGTGGTGGCGGGGGCGCATGTCACGGGCAATTATTTCGAGGTGCTTGGGGTCGGCGCAGCGATCGGCAGGGTCTTCACCGCCGCCGACAATGTGACCGAGGGCGCGCATCCTTATGTGATTCTGGCCTACGATCTGTGGCGGCGCCGGTTCGCCGGCGACAATCAGGTGCTGGGGCGCGCGATCAGTTTAAATGGCGCGCGCTTCACCGTGATCGGCGTGGCCGCGCGCGGTTTTCATGGCACCAACGTCGGCACCTCCGCCGAGGTCTTCCTGCCGGTGATGATGATGCCCGCGGTGAATCCTCCGGTGGCGGGCATTTGGAATACACGAGGGTTTTGGTGGCTCAACGTGGTGGCCCGGCTCAAGCCGAACGCGACGCTGGCATCCGCCTCATCCGAAGCCAACGTGCTGTGGCAGCAGATCCTCAAAGCCGATCCCAAATATAAACCGCCGGCGGCCTACGACAAGGGCGCCGATAACTACAACCGGATGGTGGTGCTGCCTGAAAACGGCGGATGGTCCTATTTCCGGACTCAGTTTTCGAAGCCGCTCACAGTGCTGATGATCGTGGTGGGCCTGGTGCTGTTGATCGCCTGCGCCAATGTCGCGAACCTGCTGCTGGCGCGCGCCGCCGGGCGGCAGAAGGAGATCGCGGTAAGGCTCGCGATCGGCGCGGGACGCGGGCGCCTGATTGGCCAATTGCTGATGGAGACGCTGGTGGTCTCGGTACTCGGCGGACTCAGCGGACTGGTCTTCGCGTGGTGGGGAGTGCGTGTGATGGTGGGCCTGTTGCCGAAGCAGGCGATTCCCACGGAACTGAACCTCACGCCGGATTGGCGCGTGCTCGGCTTCGCTTTCGCGGCCAGCCTGTTGACCGGAATTCTGTGCGGACTGGTTCCCGCTTTGCAGGCTACGCGTCCGAACCTGGTCGCCGCGCTCAAGAACGAGACCGCCACGGCGCGGCGCAGCCGCTTCGATATGCGCCGGATTCTGGTGGTGGCGCAGGTCGCGATCTCGCTGCTGCTGTTGATCGGCGCGGGGCTCTTCGTGCGGACCCTGAGCAACCTCAAAACACTCGACCCCGGGTTCGCCCGCGAAAGCGTGCTGCTGGTCAACGTGCGCCCGCAAGCTAGCGGCTACAAGGGGCAGCGCCTGCGCGATTATTACGAGCGGCTGGCCGCGCGCGTGGGCACGCAGCCCGAGGTGCGCTCCGTCAGCCTGGCGAATATTACGCCGCTTTCCAACTCGCGGTGGAATAGCGATATCTCAGTCCAGGGTTACGAATTTAAGCCCGACGAGAAGCCCTATGTGGATTTCAATTCGGTGAGTCCGCGCTTCTTCGAGACGATGGGGATTCCATTGATTGCGGGCCGTGACTTTACAGCGTTGGATAGTCCGGCGACCACTCCCGATCCGACCCCTAAGCCTGATCCTGCGGAGAACCGAAAAGGGCCGCGCGTCATCATCATCAATGAAACGCTGGCCAAGCGATTCTTCGCCCACCGCTCGCCCCTGGGTGCGCTGATCTGCCGCGATTTGAAGTTCAAGATGGAAGAGGCCTTCGAGGTGGTGGGAGTAGTCAAGGACGCCAAGTATTTCGGCGTGCGGGAGGCCGCGGAGAGCATGATCTATTTCCCGGTGTGGCGCGACGGAGCGGGCGGCCGGACTCTCTGCATTCGCACTACAGGCCGGCCGGAAAACGTGGCGGCCGCCGCACGCCGCGAGGCCGGTCTGCTCGACGCCTCGATCCCCGTATTGCAGACTCTCACGATGTCGGACCAGTTCGACAACAGCATCGCGCAGGAGCGCATGCTCACTACGCTCGGCGGCTTTTTCGGAGCGCTGGCGTTACTGCTTGCGGCCATCGGATTGTACGGCGTCATGGCCCACGCGGTGACGCGGCGGGTGCGCGAGATCGGCATTCGCATGGCTTTGGGCGCGCGCGCCAATGAGGTCCGCTGGCTGATCCTTCGTGAGACTTTGCTGATGGTCGGGATCGGGGCAGTGATCGGCATTCCCGTTGCCCTTGGGCTCACGCGGCTGCTGGAGAGTTTCCTCTTCGGGCTGACTCCGCAGGACCCGCTGAGCATCGCGCTATCTACTTTCGTGCTGCTCGCGATCACCGGCTTGGCGGGCTACATTCCGGCTCGCCGAGCGACTCGCGTGGACCCCATGGTTGCTCTTCGATATGAGTGACCCGTAATCAAGTATAAAAGTAAGCGCTAACATGTAACCATTTCAGCAATCACGTCATTTTGTCCTTGCATCGCACTCCAATTTGGAGTAACTTTTGACCCCAGTACGTCGTCGCCGCACACATCTACGGAGGGTGTGCGGTCCTACGCGTAATGAATTGGTGGGTTAATGCATTCCGAGGGGGGTTGCAAGCCATGTCGCTACCACACCGCGCACAGTCGATCTGTGCGCTATTGCTATTTACAGGGGGCCTGTTCGGTCAAACCGTATCCAGTTCGTTAGTGGGTACCGTGCTCGATCCGAGCAGTGCAGTTGTTCCTAATGCGGCGGTCACAGCGACCGACGAAGAAACCGGGGCGACTCGAGCCTCGGTAACCGACAGTTCCGGAGTCTTCCGGTTTCTGAATCTCACACCCGGCCAGTATTCGGTGTCCGTCACCGTCACGGGCTTCAAGGCACTCAGCCTCAAACAGATTGCTCTAGCGGCGCAGGAAACGAGAGACGTGGGACGCTTGACCCTGACCCTCGGCGCCACTACCGATACGATCGCTATCACGGCGGAAGCCACGCCTATCCAACTGGCGAGTTCGGAAAAGTCGCAGGCTATCGATGGGCGGCAGTTGAATGACATCACGTTAAAAGGGCGCGATGTTTTCGGCTACCTCAAGCTCGTGCCTGGCGTGATCGACACTGTCGGCAATCGCGACGTGGCTTCGGCCAGCGCGATCAACGGCATTTTCATCAACGGCAATAACAACACGCAGAAGAATTTCACGGTGGACGGCATCACGGACATGGATACGGGTTCCAACACCACGCTGCACTTCGAACCCAACATGGATGCCATTCAGGAACTCAAAGTTCTGACCTCCAACTACCAGGCCGAATTCGGGCGTAATGGCGGCGGCACCATTACCGTCGTCACCAAGAACGGCACCAAGGATTTCCACGGAACGGCTGCCTGGAATCATCGCCACGAAGGCTTCAATGCCAATCTGTGGCAGAACAATCGGAACGGGCGAAATGCGCAGAACGTGCCGATTTCGCAGATCTCTCCTTACCGTTTCAACGTCGAGACCTACAGCATCGGCGGTCCGGTTTTTATCCCGAAGGTGTTCAACACCCAGAAGAACCGGCTGTTCTTTTTCTGGTCGCAGGAGTACACCGGGCAGTTCGTCAGCGGCGGCATCCAGAACAAGTACACGCCTACCGCGCTGGAACGCGCCGGCGATTTTTCCGAGAGCCGGCAGAATAACGGCGCTCTGATCACCATCACCGACCCCACGACCGGCTCGCCGTTCCCGAACAACCGCATTCCCACCAACCGCATCGACCCCACCGGTCTTGCGATGTTGAACTACTTCCCGCTGCCTAACTTTACTGGGACCGGGTCGCAGGCGAACGTCGTTAACTACACCGAATCGGCAAGCGCCACCCATCCGCGCCGCAATGACGTGCTGCGTATCGACACGTATCTCACCTCGAAGATCACCGGGTACGTGCGCTACATCAACGATCACGATGACCTGATCGCGCTGTACCAGGGCGTGCAGTTCACCAAGGGCACCGGCGGCGTACTCGGCGATGCCGGCGTGGCCCCTGTGGACCACCCGAATCCCGGCCACGGTTATTCCGGCACGATGACTTATTCGATCTCGCCGACTCTCATCAACGAGTTCACCGTCGGCAAGAGCTGGAATACCTGGTCGTATTACTCGCTGGATGACTATAAGAGCATCGATCGTTCTCTGGTGAAGAATCCGGCCACGCTCTTCGCGCTGCCCACCACTAATCTGCCGGGCGTCTCCGTGACCAACGGTTACCAGAACCTGATGCCGCAGTTCAGCTACGGCGGCCCGCCCAACAACTCGATGAGTTTCACCAAGAATTCAACGTCGGCCGGCGCGTACGAGAACTTCAATACCATCTGGGCGTTCACCGACAACCTCAGCAAAGTGGTCGGCAAGCACACCCTTAAGACGGGCTTCTACATTGAGCGCAACGTGAAGATTCAGCCCGCCGGCGGCGGTTATTCGGGCAATTACAACTTCGGTCCCGATTCCCTCAACGGCGTGAACAATACGGGCAACGGTTACGCCAACGGCTTGCTCGGTTACGTCAACAGTTACAGCCAGCAGACGGCGCGCGCAGTATTCAACGACATCTACTGGAATTACGAAGCGTACATTCAGGACAACTGGAGAATAAACCGGCGGCTCACGCTGGATGTGGGCGTGCGCTTTTATCACCAGACGCCGCAGGTCGATACCAACAACACGTTCTCCAACTTCGTGCCGTCGCTCTACAAGCAGTCCGCTCTGCCGCGCATCTACATCCCTGGCACGAGCGCCGGCAAGCGCGTTGCGCTGGATCCGCTGAACAATACGGTGGCCCCCGTGGCGTACATCGGATTGTTCGTTCCCAACACCGGTAATCCAGCCACGGGCATGCTATTGCACGGCGCCAATGGAAACCCGCTGGAGCCGTATCACCAAAGGCCCGTCGTTGCGGCGCCGCGCGTCGGTTTTGCGTACGACTTAACGGGTGACGGCAAGACCGCCCTGCGCGGCGGCTTCGGCATCTTCTACAACCGCCTCGACGGCAACCAGGTGTACGCCCTTTCCGGGCAGGCTCCGTTTGCCTACACGCCGACGGTTTCGTACACCACGTTTGGCCAGATCGCGGCCAGCGGCAACAACCTGGTGATCGGACCTTCCGGTCCGCAGATGTGGCCCCTGGACAAGAATGTTCCCTGGGATCGCGTACAGAATGCCAGCATGAACATCCAGCGCAGCATTGGCGGCGGTACGGTGATTGACGTCGGCTACACCGGCAACTGGGCCTACAATCAGAACCTCACCACCAACCTCAACCCCATCCCGATGGGGACTCGCGCCCCGTTCAATCCGAAGAACGCCGACGCCACCAACGGGAACAAGACCCTCGCCGACATTTTCCTGCGTACCGTCTATCCCGGCTACAACGGCATCAACGGCCACATGCTGATCGGCCACACCAACTACCACGCTCTCACCACTTCAGTGCAGCGACGCTTCTCGCACGGCCTTGCATGGGGCTTGGCGTACACGTTCTCCAAATCGATGGGTACCACGGCCTACAACCCCGTGGTTCCGGACAACGAGAAGTGGAACTATGGCTTTCTGAGTAACGACCGCACGCACAACTTGCAGGTCAACTATTCCTACAAGCTGCCTGAAGCTGGAAAGGCCCTGCACTCCAAGGTGCTCGGAGCCTTCACCGACAATTGGACCCTGTCCGGCATCTTCTCGATGCAGAGCGGCGCGCCCTTCAATCCCGGCGGACCGAATGTGAACGGCACTGCGCCGGATTACACCGGAACGCCCGACGTCGGTGCGCGCGTCAACGTGGTCGGCGACCCGATGAAGGATGTCCCCGCCGGCCTCTACTATAATCCCAATGCGTTTGCACCTCCGGTCCTGGGCTCCACGATCACCACTCCGGTCTTGGGCAACCTGGGCGGCGGCGCCGGCGTAATGAGGCTCCCGCGAGTCACCAATCTCGATGCCACGATGGCGAAATTCATCCCCATCCGCGAACGCGTCGGCTTCCGCTTACAGTTCCAGGCGTACAACGTCCTCAACCACACCGAGTACAACGGTGTAGGTACCGGACTGCAGTGGGACGCCACAGGGAAGCAGACCAGCGTATCGGCCGGCGTGTTCAATAGCACGCTGCCGGCCCGTATTCTGGCCTTCTCGGCCCGTTTCGAATTCTAGGTGTAGGACTCTCCCTTCAAATACGGCGGCCGGAGGAATTCCGGCCGCCGTTCTTTTTTGGGGCGAGCGTCAGGCGAATGTGACGCTGTTGTCCGCGGCGATTTTCTGAATGTACTTACGGCCTTCGTCGTACTCTTCCGCGTTCTTCAGGTGCTCCAGCATGAGCGGAGCGTCCCACTTGGACAGCTCGCGCAGGTAGGTTGCATAGTCAATACTGCCGCGGCCCGGAATCACTTCCTGGAAATGGACGTTCAATTCCACCTTCCACTCCAGGTCCTTGGCGTGGCAGGAAGCGATCCACTTGCCGAGCGTCCGGAAGCACTCGGC
>JBDTPR010000179.1:0-10648 GCA_039932635.1 Candidatus Solibacter sp. | reverse complement strand
CCGCCGCGCATCGCGCGCAAGTCGATCCCCAGCGCTTGGCACTTCTTATATAGGTGACTCCGCTCCAGCCCGAGGGCCTTCGCGGTATCCGTCATGCGCTGGTGATTCCGCTTCAACTCCGCCAGTATCTGATCCCTCTCGAACGCGTCCGTCCGATCCGAGAGCGACCCCGACTGCACCGCCACCGTTGCCACAGGAGTCTCCCCTTCGGCCACCGGCAACGCCAGACGGACCAGCGCCCCGTCCACCGCATCGTCGGCCAGCAGCAATAGCCGCTCCACCATGTTCCGCAACTCGCGCACATTGCCGGGCCACGAATAGCGCTGCAACTCCTGGATCGCATCCGGCTGGAACGTCTTGGGCTTCCACCCGTTCACCTGACACACCTGCGACGCGAAGTGCGCCACCAGCGCCGGAATCTCGCCATCGCGTTCGCGCAGCGGCGGCAGCAGCAGCGGGAACACGTAAATCCGGTGATACAAATCCTCGCGGAACACGCCCTTCTTCACCAGCTCGTGCAGATTTCTGTGCGTCGCCACAATCACCCGCACATCCACCGGAATGGTGCGATCGCCGCCCACGCGCTCCACCTGCCGCTCCTCCAGCACACGCAGCAATTTCGCCTGCATCAGAATCGGCATGTCGCCGATTTCGTCCAGAAACAGCGTCCCATGATGCGCCTGCTCAAACTTCCCGGTGTGCCGCGAGGCCGCCCCTGTGAAGCTCCCCTTCTCATGCCCGAACAGCTCGCTTTCAATCAACTCCGCCGGCACCGCCGCGCAATTCAAGGTGACGAAAGGGCCGCCCTTCCGCGGACTGCGCTCATGCAGCGCGCGCGCGATCAGTTCCTTGCCCGTCCCGGTTTCTCCCAAGATGCATACACGCGTTTCGCTCGCCGCCACGCGCTCCACCTGCGCCATCACGCGCCGCATGCTTTCGCCGGTGTGCACGATCTCGTGCTTGCCCACGCGCTGCCGCAGATCGCGATTCTCGTCCTCCAACCGCTTCACCTTCAGGACGTTGTCCACGGTCAGCAGCAGCTTGTCGGTAGAGAGCGGCTTCTCCAGGAAATCCCACGCTCCCAACTTGGTCGCGCGCACCGCCATATTGATGGTCGCCTGCCCGCTGATCATCACTACCGGCAGAGTGATCCCGAGCCCGCGCAGGTCCTCCAGCAGCGACAGCCCGTCGCGCCCCGGCATCACCACATCGCTCAGCATCATATCGAAAGGCTGCGATTTCACCAGCTCCAGCGCGCGCGCCGCGTTATCGCAGACCGTCGCCTCGTGCCCCGCCATACGGAACGCGCGCGCCAGCGATGCCAGCGTATTCTGGTCGTCATCCACAATCAACAGGTGTGCCATAGTCTCAGCCGTTCCCACGCTGCTCCGCCGCCAGTTCGATGCGGAACGTCGCTCCTTTGCCCTTCTCGCTCTCCACGGAAATTCGACCGCCGTGGTCGCTCACCACACTCTGCACGATCGCTAAGCCAAGCCCCGTGCCGTGCGTCTTGGTCGTGTAATACGGCGTGAACAGGCGTTCGCATTCCTCCGGCGTGAGCCCCTGTCCCGTATCCGAAATCTCCAGCCTGGCGACGCCTCCCTGCAAGGCGGTGCGCACGGTAAGCGTGCCGCCCTCGGGCATCGCATCCACCGCGTTCAGAATCAGATTGCGCACGACGCGCGTCATCTGCTCCGGGTCCACCTGTAGCTGCCGTAGGGCGCCGTCGAATTGGGTCACCAGTTGGACCCGCGCCTGCGCCAGCTGCCCGGCGAAGAGGCGCAGCGTCTCGCTCACCAGCGCATTCAAATCCACCGGCTGTAACTCCGGCGCGGGCATGCGCGCAAAGTCGCTGAAGCGACCCACAATCTGTTTCAACTGCGACAACTCCGCCAGCAGCGTCGCCGTGCCCTCGCGAAATACTTCATCGAATTGCTCGGGATAACTCTCGCGCGCGCGGATCATGTTCTCCACTGTGATCTGCAAGGGGAATAGGGGATTCTTCAACTCGTGCGCCAGGCGCCGCGCCAGTTCGCGCCAAGCCGCCACGCGCTCGGCCTGAATCAAGCGCTCGCGCTGCGCCACCAGCTCGCGCGTCATCGTGTTGAACGCTCCGGCCAGCCTCCCGATCTCGTCGCCCGACGAGACCTCCACCGTCGCATTCCAATCGCCCGCCGCCACGCGCCCCGCGCTGTAAGCCAAGCGCCGGACCGGACGCGTCACCCGCGCCGCCGCCCACCAGCTCAACACGATCCCCAATAGGATTCCGGCCGCCGCTACAATCACGCCGGTGCTCAAGAGCGAGTTCTCTAATTCCGCGAGTTCGCGGCGCGAGCTTGCGATCATTAATACGCCGAGCACACCGCCATCCAAGCCCGGCAGAGGCACCGCGTGAAAGTTTTCCGCCAGCGCGCCAGTCCCGAAAATCCGTGAAGCCTCCCGCCGGTGCTCCTGAACGTCTTCGATCAGCGGACGCAGTTGCGCCGCATTCGCCGCCGCGCCCGACGCATCGATCAATTCTCCCGGCGTGAACCGCGCGTCCAGATTGCGATACAGCAGCACGCGCATACCGGCCGGCAGCACTAGCGTCGAGAGGAAGTCGCGATCCAACTCGCGCCCGCCCACCACGAAGAGCTTGCGATCGCCCTCGGTCGCGGCCGCCACCGCGGTCATCGCCAGGGTCACACCCGGCGGCAATTCCTCGCGCCGCAGAAACGCGCCGCGCGCCCGCCAGTCCTCGCCCGCCGTCAGCCAGTCTTCTTTGTAGCCGAATCGGGCCGGCCACTGCGCGCTGCTCACGATCGCTCCGTCCGCCGAGACCAGTTCCAACATCTGCAAATCGTGGGTGGTCGCCAGCGGAGCGGCATAGTCGAAATACTGCGAGTAGTCCGGCTGGATAGCGATATTGCGCGTCGCCTCCGACGCCGCGATCGCATTCACCGTGCGCACCAGCTCGCTCCGCCGCCGGTCGAACTCCTTGCGGAACTGCTGCACCAAAGCGTCGGCCCGCTGCGCCTCGGACCTCTCGAAGGCCTGGCGGGTGCTGCCCAGCACCAGCAGATCGACCACCGCGACCGCGGCCACAATCGCCACGGTGAAGATCACCATTAAACGAGTGCGGAAGCTCATAGCAGGGTAGGCCGCCATTTACCCGTCCCACTGCACGCTGCCTTGCTTTGTGGGGCAGACTTCAGTCTGCGCACCGACTTCAGTCGGTGCAACTCTGATTGGGGCTCGCAATCGCCACGGAGTACGCCGACATCGCCGCCGCCCATGCGCCTCACCGCCCCAACCATAGCCCCTCGAATCGCCACTCTCCGGAAGGCGTCACACCCGGACCACCCTTCACCCGCGGACCCACGCCATACACATCCGGCAAATGCGCCAGTGGAATCACGCGGAAGCCCTCCAGCAGCGCGCGCTCCGCCGCGTATGCCAACTCCGGAGTGTCCACACGCCCCGGCGCCGCCATCCCCAGTGTCGCCGCCAATTGTGTCAGTGCCTTTCCCGCGTCCGCTCCGGCAATTCGCAACTCCACCAGCGACACATCCGCACCCGCGACCGGCGTCACTGACACCACCATGCCGACTTCCCGTGCGTTGACCGCGACCCGCTCCGCGATCTGCCGCATTGCCGGGTCCGACACTCCCAAAGTGATCGGCCGCGATCCCACCGCCAGTTGCCGCGCGCGCGCCAAATCGCCAGCCACCGGAAACAGGAACGCGTATCCCGACAGCCACTGCGGCAAGAGCGCCGCCGATACATCGCCCTGCCGCTGCAGCAGCACGCCGTGAATCGTCGAACGGTCCACCGCCAGTGCCAGCGCCTCTCGCACGCGCGCATCTTCCACTCGCGCCGAAAACACCAGGGCCAGCACGCGCACCGCGTTCGACGACCAGATCCGCCGCCCCGCCGGCACCCTCCGCAATTCATTCGGCCCCAGTTCCACCACGTCGGCCCGGCCCAACTCCAGGTCGCTGCCCTGATCTCGCAACGGCCGACCCAACTGAATTTCGACGGCGTTCAGGAACGGGCGTCCGCCGCTCGCGTTTTCATCGGCCTCGTACACCGCCAGCCGTCCCGCCTCCCAACGAGTAATCTGAAACCCCGCACCCAATAGCGACGGAGGATCCGGCGTCTCGGCATTCAGCCGCGTTTCCACGCGCAGCGTGCCCCCGTACTGCGGACGCGTGGCGCCTGCGGCCAGCACCGGCAAAATTAAGGCCACCACCCAAACCTTCATGTGCCGCGGGCAATCCTGCCTGCCGCCGACTTGCCAGCGGGCCATCCGAACGGGGCCGGGACCGGGCGTTTGGCCGTTCCCCGTGCCCCGAAGTACGCCGCTATTCATGACAGTTCACCGTAATCGCGTAGGCCTGATACTTCCCCGCTGCCGCATCGCGCACGACCGCCACCGCCCAGTTGCTGCCCGAACTCCAGAGCGCTGTCACCGGCCCCGGCAACTCCATCGCGGGCGAGAGCGGCGCCGCCGTCCGGTTCACGATACCGTACGCCCGCACGGCATCGGGTTCGCCCGCGTCGCCCGCCTTCGTAGCCAGGATCTGCGACCCGCCGCCACAGCGCGCCTCCGTCCCCGCCAGGTCGCTACCCCAACCCGCGATGCTGCCGGACGGCGTCAGCCCAACGTCCAGGATCTGGGTGCGCCCGTCCACCATCGCCACCAGGAAATATGTTCGGCCGCCCTCTTCCGCAGCGCCCACGGAATAGAACGGCGCCAGAGTCTTGCGCACGCCGCTGGCCGGCGCTACCCGCCCATCGAAATGATTGCGGCCCGCCGCGAAGTTGGCAAGCAGCACGCCTCGCGTCCCCATGTCCAGGGTCCAGGGCTCGTCCGACGGGCGGCACTCCATACTCAGCATGGGCTCCAGCGCGCCGGCGCACAGCACGCCGGGCAGGTACGCTTTGAAGCCACCCCCATTGACGCGCAAATGTCCACGCAGATCGCGCGGCCAAGGCCGGGACGAAACCAGCGACACGGACTGCTCACCGCTTCCGGCCCGCCACGCGATCCGCGAGGGCGTCAATACGAGCAGCCCTTCGCCCGCGGACCCCTGCCCTGCGACCGCCACGTCGAGGATCTGCTCTTCCTGCTCCAGCAGCAGCTTTTTCTCCAGCGAGATGGTTGCGCCTGGCGCCGCTGTGCGCTTCCACGACGCGATCCACACTTGCCGGTCCTCGCCCTTTCGTGCCTCCTCGACCAGCAGGAACTGAGTCGTATTGGCAGACAAGGTGATCCTGGCTTCGAGAATGGGTGCGATCTCGCTCACCCGCGTACCGGCTTCGCGCAGCGCCCCTTCAAAGGCCGCCTGCACCTGTCCCGAATCGCCGGGACTCATCGTAGAGACGTTACGCCAACTGACCGTTACCGGTTCCCCGCGCCCCGCAAACGCTATGGTCTTTCGCGCCAGCTCACGAATCGCGCCGCCCATGTCGTCGGCGGCCAAGGCGCTCCAAGGCAGGAGAATCAGCAGCGCGGAGGAGACCGCGGAGCTTTTCACGCCCGCGATCATAGCACATCGCGCCTGGTTCCCATGCTCATCAGCCGCACCATCCCGCGCAAGCATCCGCGTGCAATCAGAAACGAAAGCGGCAGCGAAATTCCGGCCATTACCAACCATGCAATCAGGTTTTCCATGACGGGCTCCGCTTACTGCCCCACCGGCTCGCCGGCCGAGGCTACCAGCGCGGCCACCGGACCGGCGGCAGGCGCCGGAACCGTGGCGGGAGTACCGAATAACCGCAGGATTTCGGGAGTCCGCTCACCGTACAACTCCACCTGATCGCCCACCGCGACAATCTTGAACAGCTCCTCCACTTCCCGGTTGCGCATCCGTATGCAGCCATGGGAAGCGTTCTTGCCGATCGAATCCGGCCGGTTCGTGCCGTGGATTCCATAACCCTTGTGGCTTAGGCCCAACCACCGGGTGCCCAGGGGATTGGACTTTCCGGGGGGTACGGTCTTTCCCTTCGTGTACCAGGTGGGATCCGGGATGCTGTTGACGATCACAAAGCTGCCCGTCGGACTCGGCGATTTCGGCGCGCCAACCGCAGTCTCGAATACGCGAACCACGCGCTCGCCTTCGAGTACCGCCAACTTGCGGTCCGGAATGCTCACAACTATGCGACGCGCCTGCCGCGCGGCCTTGTCCTGCGCCATCGCTTCGGCGGCGGCCAAGACCATCACACTTGCCAGCGCCGCCATCTTCCTGATCTGATCTTCCACTCTAAGCATCTTCGTATCTCCGTTTTACGCGGAAGATAGATGCATGAGCCGCACCACACTCTAACTATCAGAAATCAATAAGCTTAATCGGAATCAACCACGTGTCAGATCTGACACACGTGACGCGCTGACACGAAAACGGTCCACGGGTCAGCCGAACACCGGTTCCTGCAGCCGGATGATCTTCTTCTGGATGGCGTATTGCACCAGTTGCGCTTTATTGTGAATATCCAGCTTGCGCATCAGGTTGAATTTATGCGCCTCCACCGTCTTCACGCTCAATTCGAAACACCCGGCGATTTCCTTCACTGACTTGCCCTCCGCAAGCATCTTCAGAATCTCGCGCTCCCGCTTGGTCAGCGTACCGAACCGCGGTTGCCGCGCCGGACCGCCCCGACCCTGCATCCGGAAATCGTCCACCAGGCGTGACAACAGTCGCGGACTCAAATAGCTGCCGCCGCGCGATACCTCACGGATTGCCATCACCAACTGGTCCGCCGGACTGTCCTTCAGCACGTACCCGCTGCCGCCGATATCCACGCACTCCGCCAGATAATCCTCATCGTCGTACATGGAGAGAAACACGACCTTAGTGTCGGGCCGCTCCTTACGGATCAGCCGGGTCGCTTCGAAACTGCTCATCCCCGGCATGCCGATATCCATCAGGACCACGTCCGGACGAAGCTCGTGTGCAATCGCCACGGCGTCCATCCCGCTCCCCGCCTCGCCGACAACTTCCATATCCGTCTCGGACGCCAGCAAAGTACGTATTCCCTGCCGGAAAAGTGTGTGATCGTCAGTGAGTAGAATTTTTATTTTTGACATTACCTGGTACCTTCACAAAAGCAGGCGGCAATTCCAGAATTACGGCGGCGCCCTTACCACGTGCACTGCGCAACTCCAACCTGCCGCCCAATAGCGCCGCGCGCTCCTGCATACCCGCTAAGCCGAACGACAAGGGCTTCCCCCGTGCCGCTTCCGGGTCGAAGCCGACGCCATTATCCCGGATGCTTAACCTGATTTTCTTATCGTCGGAAACAACTAGAATCTTTACTTCGGATGCCTGGGAATGTTTGAAAACATTCTGTAGGGCCTCCTGGGAAACCCGGTAGATCACTTCCTGTGCCTCTACTGTGGCCCGCCCGATCCCCGGCGACAAGCGCACGCTTACCTGCCCCGCCAGCTGCCGGCGGAATCGCGCCGCCAGTTGCCGCAGCGCCGATTGTATCCCCAAACGCTCCACCACCACCGGACTCAGTGCCGCAATGGTCCTACGTAACTCGCCGACCGTGCGCTCGGTAATTATGCGAGCCTGCGTTAACCGCGGCCGCAGCGCTTCCGGCGCGTCCCGTTCCATCATCTCCAGTTGCAGCCGCAACAATACCAGCGACTGTCCGGCCTCGTCATGCAGTTCGCGCCCCAAGCGCCGCCGCTCCTGATCCTCCACGCGACGCGCCTCGGCCGCCAGGCGCTGTACTTCGCCCTGCATCCGCGCCCTCTCCAACGCCTCGAAACAGCGCGCCCCCGCCGCCGCCAGCATCGCCAGTTGCCTCGGCAGCCAGGGATTCACAGCCCCGAACGCCAACTGCAACAACGCCTCCTCCCGTATCGGGAACGACCAGTAGCACGCGAACTTCCCCCTCATCGAGTCGCATTGAATCAGCTGTTCGTCGCGCGATCCGTGGCGCACGTAGAGCGGCCGCGCCAATTTTCCCGCCGGCGCCCTATCCAACAGCAGGAGCCGCCCGGACGACGCCTGAAACGTCCGCGTCAAAACTCCGACCAGCCTCCCCAGGAGATCGTCGAGGCCTTTGGCCTCCGCCTCCGCGTGCGTCAGACCGAACAACGCCTGGCACTCGGCCTCGCGCACATGGTAGTAAGCGTGAGCCAGCCACAGTCGCGTCACAAGGTGCAGTTGTTCGCGAGCCGGCGCGAACTTCCCTCCCGTCGCTTGCTCTAGCAACCCGGCAAACTCGCCGAGAATCTCTCCGACTTCGCTCAGCGGCAGGTTCAGCCGCGCCAGGCGTTGACCATAATGTTCCACTTGTGTGCGGAATCCATCGAGCTTGACGATCCGGCTGGCTGCTGCCGGAGTGATCGCCGCCAGCGCCTGGATCTGCGCCGCATCATAAGGACGCTCGCGCAGAACCGCCCGGAACTGCCGGTCGAGGCGGACAGCGAGCGGCCGGACCGCGCCAAGGAGCAGACGCAAATGCCGCCGCGCCGCGGGAGTATATAAGGAAGCGTTCTTCATTTTCGGTAGGAGAGGCCTCCGGGCCTGTTATCAAGGGGCGTTCCGCCCGCGAAACTTTGATGACGATCCGACCCGTCAGAGCCGCGACCGTAAGGGAGCGTTGGTGTGTTCGACCCTGTTCAGGCGAGTCAAGATCACCAGGCGCCAAGCGTAAACTGACCACGACTCCGGCCTGCGGCCGGTGCACCGACTAAAGTCGGTGCGCAGGCTAAAGCCTGCCCCACAAGGGAGCGGACAGCAGCGGCGACTCGCCCCTACCGGGCCCCGTGACTCTTCAACAACGCCACGATTTCCGGGAAGCCGTTCTTCTCCGCCGCCGTCAGCGGGGTAACCCCCGCCTTATTGGGCGTATTCACCGCCGCGCCGCGCGCCAGCAGCAACTCCACGACAGCCGCTCGACCCCATGACGCAGCGTGGTAAAGCGGAGTCCCTCCCGATTCGCCATCGCGCGCCTCACGGTCCGCGCCCTTATCCAGCAGTAGCGCGGCCACGTCCGCCCGCCCCGTCACGGCGGCATTGTGCAGCGGTGTCGCACCGTCCCCGTCACGAGCATTGACGTCGGCGCCGTGTTGTAACAACAAAGTTGCGAACCCAAGATTGCCTTTCAGCGCCGCCTGGTGCAGCGGAGTAGCGCCCGATTTGTCCCGGGCGTCTACCTTGGCGCCCTTCGCTATTAATAGATCGACAATTTCGGTCTGTCCCTTTAGGGCAGATTCCATGAGAAGTGGAGAAATTTCCAGCGCGTCCGTCCCCGCCGCATTAATCAGCAGTTCCAGGACATCGGCATGCCGCCCCCGCGCCGCGTTCTCTACGGGACTTACCCCTTCCTTATCGCGTTTCTTCGGATCCGCGCCGTACTTAAGCAGCAGCGCCACCACTGCGCGATGACCCTTGCGCGCCGCCTCGTTTAACGGCGTCGAGCCGGTGGTCGCGTCCGGCAGGTCCACCTTCGCCCCGTGGAGGATCAACTCCTGCGCAATCTCCAGGAAACCGCGCCGCGCCGCCTCGTCCAACGGCGACGACCCCGCCTTATCCCGCACATTCACTTCCGCGCCGCTATTCAACAGCATCCGTGCCAGTGGAAAATACCCCCGGTCCACTGCCAGATGCAACGCCGTGGCGCCGGCATTGTCGGCAGCCCGCAGGTCGGCGCCGAACGACATCAGCAACTCCACCATCGAAATATCGTTCTTGATGCACGCGTAAGCCAGCGGCTGCGAACCGCCCTCCGTGTGCCGCGCCTTCACATTGGCACCGTGTTCCAGCAGATACCGCGCGATCTCGCGATTGCCGCTCCACGCCACGTCGTGCAGCGGTGTGGCGCCCATTTGGTCTGGCTGATTGACGCTCGCACCGGCCGCGATCTCGCGCTTCACGCGCTCCAGATCGCCGGACGCGACCGCGTCGTGCAGATCGGCGGCCGGCAGCGCGCGCAGCCCCGCGAGCGTCGCCAGCACCACGATTGCGCGTATTGCGCGACTAGCCCACGTACTGTACCTCTTCCTCGACCTCAATGCCGAACCGCTCACGCACACGGCGCTTCAACTCGCCAATCACCTCGCCGAGTTCCCGCGCCGTCCCACGCTCCGCATTGTAGATCAAGTTGGCGTGGTACGCAGCCACTTGGATCCCGCCCACCTGCATACCGCGTGCGCCTACCTGCTCCAGAAACCAGGCCGCAGGAATCTTGCCCTCGCGCACCACCTTTTCCGGGACAAGCGCCGCCACATCCGGAGGCAAATCGCGCACCAGAAAATTCTTGAAGATGCTTCCCGCGCACTTCATCGTCGGCGGGAACTTCTCGTTGCGTACCTTTAATATATCGGCGGAAATCTGTTGCAACTCCACAGCCGGAGCCTGATCCAACTGCAACGTCACGCGGAAAATAGTCCACCCCTTGTTCCGCTTGAAAATGCTCTCGCGATACGCGAACTCGCACTCTTCGTTACCGATCTTGCGCAGCCCTTCCCCATCGAAGAAGCGCACCCCCGCGACGCGTTCCGAGATCGAGTGGCCATACGCCCCCGCATTCCCGTACACCGCGGCGCCCACCCAGCCCGGAATCCCGGCCAGTGTCTCCAACCCCTTCAAACCGCGCCCATTGGCGAAATCTACCAGGTCCTGCAACACGGCCCCCGCGCCCGCCTCGA
>JBDTPR010000178.1:0-10679 GCA_039932635.1 Candidatus Solibacter sp. | reverse complement strand
GGGCGTGCGGGCGTACAACGTGCGCGCGGACATTCGCGCCAATCAGCCGCGCCTGTTGGATTACGTGAAGAACGGCGGCACCTACGTGGTGCAGTATCAGACTGGCGACAGCCCCGATCCGACGGCGCCGCGCGGTCAGCAGCAGCCGCCCAATCCCTTCAATCAACAGCAGGGTGCACCGGTGACGACGAATCTGGGGCCGTACCCGTTCTCGGTGCCGGGCGGAAATAAGTACCGCATCACGGTGGAAGAATCGCCGATGAAATTCCCCAATCAGGACAGTCCGCTGCTGCAGTATCCGAACCACATCAACGCGAAGGATTTCGAGGGATGGGTGCAGGAGCGCGGGGTTTATTTCGCGGTGGGCTGGGATCCGAAATATCAGACGGTGCTGGCATCGCAGGATCCGGGCGAGCCTGCGCTCGAAGGCGGGCAGATCTGGACGCGGTACGGCAAGGGCGTGTACATCTTCACGGCGTACTCGTGGTTCCGGCAGTTGCCGGCCGGAGTCCCGGGCGCGTACCGCATGTTCGCGAATCTGCTGAGTGCGAAGTAGGGGGATGAGCGGGAAGCTTACTTTGGTTGGGTTTTGGGGCGGAATATGGGATTTGAACCCATGACTTTCGGTACCACAAACCGACGCTCTGCCAACTGAGCTAATTCCGCCGCATGAGGCGACGTTTTTATTGTAGCCGATCAAGGCCAATTTTGGAATAGGGGTGCGCCGGCGTCGCCCGCGCCACATGTTACGGTGGCGGAATGCAGGGTCGAAGAGCATTTCTACATGCGGCCGCCGCGGCGGCGTTCGTCAACTTGAATCCTCGGGCGATTGGCGCCAACGAAAAAGTCACGCTGGCGCTCATCGGCGGGCGCAATCAGGGCAACGGCGACGCGTTGCGCGCGGTCAAGGCGGGTGCGCGCTTCAAGACGCTTTGCGACATCGATCCCAAGGTGCTGGACAAGACCGGGGCGGATATTGCGAAGGCCCAAGGCGATAAACCAGCGTTCGAGGACGACTACCGGCGCGTCCTCGACGATAAGGAAATCGATGCGGTCGTGATCGCGACACCGGACCACTGGCATGCGCGCATGGCAATCATGGCGTGCCAGGCGGGGAAGGACGTATACGTCGAGAAGCCGCTCTGCCAGTCCATATTTGAAGGGCAGATGATTCGCGATGCGGCGCGCAAACACAATCGCGTGGTGCAGGTGGGAACCCAGCGGCGCAGTCAGGACCACTTCAAGGCCGCGGCCGAATTCGTGGCGTCGGGCGCGATCGGAAAGGTGCCGCTGATTAAGGCGTGGATCAATCAGATTCGCATCGATATCGGCAAGCCGGCGGATGGCGCGGTGCCCGCGGGCGTGAATTATGATCGCTGGCTGGGCGGCGCTCCGGCGCGGCCGTTCAACGAGAATCGCTTCCACTACACCTGGCGATTTTTCTGGGATTACGGGAATAGCGAAATCGGCAATCAGGGGATCCACGTGCTGGATGTCGCGCTGTGGGCGGTGCAATTGATGCGCGGGTTCGATGCGGCGAAGTGCCTGCCGAAACGGGTGTCGGCCACGGGCGGAATCTACTGGCTGGACGATGCCAAGGAAGTGCCCGACACGCAGAGCGTCAATTACGATTACGGCGACATGATGCTGAATTTCGAATTGCGCAGCTTTGCGACCGATTATCTGGCGCCGCATACGGCTCCGCGCATCGGTCCGAAATCGGCGGGCGGTCCGGCGGATTTCGCCACGGCCTATTACGGGACTGAAGCTACAGTGCTGGCGCTCAACGATCGTTTTGAAGTGCACTGGCGCGATGGCAAAGTGGAGACCACGAAGGCCGGCGGCGGCGTCCACGAGGCGAATTTTCTGGAGTGCGTGAAGAGCCGCAAGCGCCCGAATGCGGATATAGAGATCGGGCGGCTCAGCACCATGCTATGCCACTTGGGGAACGTGTCCTATAAGCTCGGGCGCGATGTGAAATTCGATCCAAAGTCGGAGAAGTTCGGGGACGCGGAAGCGAATAGGCTACTGAAGCGGGAATACCGCCAGGGCTACGAATTGCCTAAGGTGTGAGGGGCGGGCGAGCCCGCCCCTTCGAATAAGTTATTTTGCCGTCAAGCCGTCCACCTGTACTTCCAGCAGGTGATTTACCCGGATTCCGTAGATGCCGTCGGTCTTCATATCGCCCTTCGGCATGGAGTGGACGACGGTCCCATTGACGGCGAAATCGACCTTGTCGCCGGCGACGCGGACTTCCAGGTTATTGACCGATTTGCCATCGTCTCCCGGCTTCTTGACGGCGTCGTTGGGGGTCTTAGGCGCGATAGTGGGGGTAGCAGCGCCGTTGCGGCCCTTGATCAACCACGTGCCGTTCTGCGCGACCACGAAATACGTGTAGGCCTGCTCCGCGCCGTCCAGAGCGCTGCCGCCGAAGACCAGGCCATAGTAATTATTGTGGCCGCTGGGCTTCATCAACGTGAAGGTGCCTTTGAGCGTGTAGTTGCCGGACGCTGTGTTGGTGGGGGTCCAGAAGACGGCTGCCGCGGGGTTGGTAGCGTGGAAGCCGGAGCCGGCGGCGACAAATTTGATATCGCCCGTGCCATCGGGGTCCGAGGCCGAGGTGCTGCGATCCACGCGCATCTTCCAGCCCTTGGGGGCCTGCGCGATGAGGGGCGCGATGGCCGATAGAGTGAGGATAGCGAGCGCGACGTGACGCTTCATAGATAGATCTCCTTGGAGTGGTGCCTGCGATTCGAGTCCATTATAAGCCCCCGGCTAGCACTGCATCTTTATCTTGCGTACATCGATCTTGCGAACCGCCGATTGCACCGGCGGACCGGGTTTGCGGGCGCCCTTGGCGTCGTATTCGCCCCACCCGCTGTTGGCGAGAAAGTAGAACTCGCTCCCGACCAGGCCGGCCAGAAGGGCGGGAAGTGAGGTCAAGTACAGTTAGCACCTTCATCCGATGTTGCACTCCCGCACGGGCGTGATATATTTCGCCGATATGCAACTCACACTCAGCAGACTACTGACGTTTGGCATGCTGTTCGGTCTCGCCGCCGGATCCGGTAACGCGCAGGCGACCGCCACTCTTTTTGCCAGCGGCTTATCGAATCCTTCGAAGATTATCTCCGGTCCCGCGGGCACCCTGCTGGCGGCCGAAACGGGAGCCACGCCGAATTCGGGAATGGTCTCCGTGATCAGCCCGAGCGGCACGCGCAGTGTCCTGATCGATGGCTTGCCCTCGGGGCTTTCGGTTCCCAACCTCGATCCTGACGGCCCTAACGGTTTGCTTTTGGATGGCAATACGCTATATATCGCCGTGGGCGAAGGCGATCTCTATGTGAATGGGACAGTGCAGGGCACCACGGTGGTCAGCAGCAAGGGGATTTCGTCGCCCATCTTCGACACGCTACTTCAGGTGACATTCCCGCAAAGCGTGGAGCGTTTCGCCGGCCCGTTCACCCTGAAGAACGCAGATCACACGACGCTGTTGGACGGCGGCGCGGTCACGCTGACGAATTCGGCAGGCGACAAGGCGACGGTCACGCTGATCTGCGAATTCCGCTGGCGGCCCGATGCGCGGGAAGTGATCAAGCACTCTCACCCCTTCGGAATCGCGAAGCTGGATTCGGACCCGAAGACCGTGTATGTCAACGATGCGGGACTCAATGTGGTGCATCAGATCGATATCGCCAGCGGCAAGAAGAAAACCCTGATTCAGTTTCCCAGCTTCCCCAACCAGGGGACCACGCAGCCTCCGGTAGTGGACGCCGTTCCCGATAGTATTCGCTCCTACGGCAATCAACTGCTGGTGACCTTCTTGACGGGTTTTCCGTTCAGCAATGGCGACGCCAAAGTGCTGATGGTGGACCCGGCCACGGGCACGTCCGCGCCCTTCATCAGTTGGCTGAATTCGTCGATCGATATTGTGTATCGCTCGCGCGGAGCCGGCAATCGTCCGCAGTTCTTCGTGCTGGAATACAGCACAGCCTTTCTGGCGGGAGCGCCGGGGCGCGTGCTGGTGTACGACACTCCCGAGGGCAAGGTGCTGGTGGATGGAATAAAGGCGCCGACCAGTATGGCGCTGGATTCGGCGGGCGGCAAGCTCTACGTTGCGAGCCGCAGCGAAGGTAAAATCTATTCGGTGGGCGTCGGTCAGTAACCGCACCTCACGTTCGCGGCTTTGGCACGTAGACGGCGATATGGCGTTAGAATGCAAGGCATGATTCGAGCGCTGATCGCCGTTCTTTTTTGTAGTGCCGTTTTGCCTGCGCAGACGGAAAAGCCCCTACGGCTGGCCATCGCGGGACTGGTGCACGGGCACGTATCGGGATTTCTCCGCGCGGCGAAAGCGCGTAAGGATATCGAAATTGTCGGAGTCTTCGATCCCGATGCGGCGCTCACGGCGAGCTATGGGAAGAGCAATGGTTTCGCGCCGGAGATTCTCTTTCAGAATCTGGGTGCGATGCTGGAAAAAGTGAAGCCCGAGGCCGTCGCCACCTTCACCAGCACCTACGATCACGCCATGGTGGTAGAGGCGTGCGCGACGCGCAAAATCCCGGTGATGATGGAAAAGCCGCTGGCGGTGAATATGACCCAGGCGCGGGCGATCCAGAAGGCCGCGACGTCCAGCGGAATTCCGGTGATGGTGAATTACGAGACCACGTGGTACAAGAGCCACGGCGAAATCTGGAAGCTGATTCACGAGCAGAAGGCGGCGGGCGAGATCCGCAAGATGGTGGTGATGGATGGGCATCAGGGACCGAAAGAGATCAACGTCCAGCCGGAGTTTTTCGCGTGGCTGACGGACCCGGTGAAGAATGGCGCGGGCGCCCTGTTCGATTTTGGCTGCTACGGCGCGAACCTGATGACGTGGCTGATGGACAACCAGCGTCCGCTGGCGGTGACTGCGATCGCGCAGACCAATAAGCCGGCGATTTATCCCAAGGTGGACGACGAGGCGACCATCCTGGTGCAGTATCCGAAGGCGCAGGGGATCATACAGGCGAGCTGGAACTGGCCCTTCAGCCGCAAGGATTTTGAAGTGTACGGCGCCACTGGATACGCCATCGCGACGGGCGGCGACGGCTTACGCGTCCGCCTGCCGGATCAGCGTGCGGAGGAAGTGCGCAAGCCCGGCGACCTGCCGGCGGCGGAGGCGGACTCCATCAGCTACCTGATCGGGATGGCGCGCGGCAAGTTCAAGCCTGGGGGATTGAACTCGTTGGAGAACAATGTGATGGTGGTGGAAATCCTGCAGGCGGCACGGGAAAGCGTGCGGACGGGAAAGAAAGTGACGCTGCCGTTGCAGTAAAATGGCTGAGTCACTTAGACCAATTCAGGAGAGTTCTATGAAGCTTAGTCTGGCCGTAGTTTCCCTATCGCTGTGCGCGTCTGGAGCATTGCTGGCGCAGAGTCCCGTGATCGCCGAACAGAAAGCGGCGTACACCAACAACAAGAATAATTTGATCAAGGCCGCCGAGAAGATGCCGGAGGAGGCGTACAGCTTCAAGCCGACGCCGGAGATGGAAAGCTTCGGTACGCGCATGATCCACATCGCGAATCAGATCGGGACGTGCAGCGGCTTGACGGGAGAGCGCAAGACGAATCCGGCGGCCGGCAAGACGGCCAAGGCCGATATTGTGGCGGGCTTGAAAGCGAGCTTCGAAGCTTGCGATGCGGCGTGGGACAAAATGAATGATTCGATGTCGATGGAAACGATTCCTGGCCGCGGCAATACGACGCGCACGAAGCTGACCGCGCTGATTGGGAATACCACGCACAATACCGAGCTCTATGGGTATATTTCGGTATACATGCGTTTGAAAGGTGTCGTGCCGCCCACCAGCGACCGGGCTCAGTAAAGGAGCCTCGAAACCTTCTGACTTTCTCTCCCGTCTTTATAAGTAGGAAGGAGAGGAATAATGAGAGTCAAACAGTCGATGTTGGCCGCAGTGTTGTGTCTCTCCAGCATTGGCTTGGTTCAGGCTAAGAGCCACCACATTACGCTGTCGGAGCCCACAATGGCAGGGAGCACCTTGCTGCCCGCGGGTAACTATACGGTGAAAGTGGAGGGTACCAACGCTGTGCTGTTGAATATGGATAAGGATCAGACCTACACCGCTCCTGTGAAGGTGGAATCCGATGCCAAGAAGTTCGACCAGACCGCTGTACTGACCAATTCGGCCAACGGCGAGTCCCGCATTCAGGCGATTGAAGTCGGAGGTTCGCACGAGAGACTTCAGTTCGATCAGTAAAGCGTAGTAGTCAGTAGAACGGAAAGGCGGGCCTGTTATTCGGCCCGCCTTTTTTTATTTTTTAATGGTGCCTTCCTACGTCATGAATCCCAGGTCTGCGAGCGGGAAGTTGGCGATGTTTGGGAAGATTTGCGGCATGTTCGCCGGATCTACTCCGAACCACTTAGCCAACGTCGCCGCGTATTGATCCACGCTGGTGGTGGGGATCATCGTGCCCCGGCCAGTCGCGTCCAGCGAATTACCCAATTGCAGCGTAGGATACTTTCCATAGAGATCGGCGCCCACCACTCCGCCTCCCACAATGAAGTGATGATTGCCCCAGGCGTGATCGGTACCGCCGCTGGAGTTCGCCATCAGGGTGCGCCCGAATTCGGAACTGGTGAACGTCGTCACGGCCTGATCGACGCCCAATTCCACGGTGGCATTATAAAAGGCGTTAATAGATTGGCTCAGATCTTTGAGCAGCGGCGCCTGGTCGGCGAGTTGAGTGGCGTGGGTGTCGAAGCCGCCATAGTTCACGAAGAAGATCTGTCGATTGAGGCTGAGTCCTCCGTGCACCTGAATAATGCGCGCGATCATTTTGAGTTGCTGCCCGAGATTGCTGGCGGGGAATACGGTTTGCAGCGCGGCGGCGGAAGATAGCTGACCGTTGAGCGCATTCACATAATTGGAGCCGCGCGTCACGATGCCGTTGGCCTGCTGCACCAACTGAAGGCCATTGTCGAAGGTGAGCAGTTGATTGAAGCCCTGGATTCGCGCGAAGTTGTTCCCGTTGCCGGTAATCGGAATCGCGCCGCCCGCGGGCACAACCGTGGGGAGGGTTTGCGCGCCCGTGCAGAACGGACCGCAACCCCCCGTAGTGACCACCGAGGGGAAGGCCGCGCCCGAGTTCATGCCGGCCATGAGGTCCGCCATGCGCCCGCCCCATCCTGTGCTGGAGATGCCGTTTGGCGCCGTGTTCTGCCATTGAGATTGTTGATCGGAATGGGAGAACAGGTTGACGGGCAGCATCGAGCCGCCGCTGGCGTATAAGTTGTAAGTCGACTTATCCGGCACCGGCACCACCAGCATGCCGACGTTGGCCAGCATCGCCGCCTTGCCCGCCTGATAGAGCGCTTTGATCTCCGTCAGGTTGGGATTGAGTCCGTAGGTATCGCCCGATTTCGCGGCGACGGGAAGCAGCGACGCCTGCGAGAGCGCGAGGCTCTGGCGCGCGCCCGAGTAAGTGGCGTAGTTCTGCACCGTGGTGTTGAGCGGAATGATGGTGTTGTTGCCATCGTTGCCGCCCGACAGGAAGATGCAGACCAGCGCGCGATAAGTGCCGGGTGTGGCGGCGTACGCATTGATCTGGCCCAGTTTGCCGAGGGCTCCCATGGTGCCGAGTGCAGCCGCGCTCTTGAGTCCGATTTTTAGAAAGTCTCTTCTCGATTTGATCAGCATTGAGTTATCTCCTTTGAGGCGCGGTTTAGTGCCAGACGTTGTAGTAGCCCGAGGCCAGAATCAGGTAGACGCCGGTTTCGACGCGGCGCAGAGTGCCGCCGCTTTCGGCGGTCACTGCGTTGACCAGGATCGTCTTCATCGCCGAGGGCATGGTGCCCGCGGTGAGCGTGAAATCCAGCGCGTCCACCAGAGTCGCCGGATTATTGGCCAGCGAGAGGAACGGCGTGAGATCCATCGTGGTGCCCGGACCGTTGGTCATCACCGGATTGGAGTAGGAGCCGAATAGCGCGGCCACCATGTTGTCGCGGTACACGGCGGTGTAGGGCGTGTAAATCTGGAATTCGGGTCCGCCGAGGCCGCCGCTCTGTGGCAGCACGTAGAAGGGTGAGTAGTAGTTAAAGACGCTGGGCGCGTTGTAGACGTCCTGGCTCATGTTGGTGAGTTCCCAGGAGAAGTAGTTCTGGTCGTTGTTGATGCCGCCGAACGCGCGGATCAGGCCGGCGATGAACAGGACGGGCTCCTGCAGGTGGCCGTCGTTGGCATTCTGCGAGAGGCCGTTGTCATTGGCGCGGGCTTCCGTATCGGTGAGGATGGCCGCGATCACGGCCTGCATGTCGCCGCGTCCCTGCGGATTGCCGGCGTTGTTAAACACGTCGGAGACGCGCTGGACATAGGCGACGCTGGGGTTGCTCTTCACCAGGTGCTGGATTAGCAGCTTGGAGATGAAGGGCGCGGTGTTGGGATGGTTGGCGATGTTATCGAGTGCGGCATCCAAGTCGGCCTGGATGGAGAGGTTGGCCGGGATGACGGCGCCATTGAGCAACGTTTTGGAACCGGTATCGTGCTGCGCGGGAAAAGCGACCAGCGGACCGTTGGGATTAATATAGGCGCCCCAGTAAGGCGTGGTGCCGTTGGTGGGCAGGTAAGTCCAGCCGGTGAAAACGCGCGCGAATTCGGCGATGGTCGCCTGGTTGTAAGTCGGGATTCTCAAATTCTGCGCATCGAGGATCGGCGTGCCGTTGTCGTTCAATTTGTACGTGCCGATAGAGAAGAGCTGCAACACTTCTCGGGCGTAATTCTCGTTAGGCAGGATGGTCTTGGCGGCGTTCGCCTTGCCATTGTTGGCCATATCGAGGAACATGCCCATGGCGCAACTCAGGGTGACGTCCTTCAGGATGGTGCGGTAGCTTTTGAAGGCGTCGGTCATCAGCATTTCTTCGTACGGCGACTGAACGGAAGTCCAGATGGTCTTGTTGAGCGAGGTCACCAGGATCTGACTCCAGGCCCACGCCACCTTCTGGCGGAGTTGATCCTGTTGCGTCACGGCATTGGCCAGGAAGCGCGTGCCCATTCCACTTTGATTGCCGATGTTGTTGTAGTTGGAAAGTTTCGGCGTGGCGAACTGCTCGGTGAGCCAGCCCTGTATGCCCACCTGCTGGACGTGAGTCGCATCGTTCGGGCTGGGGCCGAAAGCTGCCTGCTGCAGGAAGCGGCGCGCGGTGCTGGCGGAGACCAGCGGATTCGCGACGCCTACTTGCAGCGAGTAGGGCAGCGACGTCACAGGTCCGTTGCCGACGATCAGGTTTGCCGTGCCGCCCTGCGCGTTGAAGCCCGAAGCGACCAGAGACGTTGCGGAGACGAATTGCACCGCGAGGGGCGCACCGCCGAGGGTCACGGTGGAGTTCGCCTGATAGCCCGTGCCCGCGATATTCAGCGTGAAGACTCCCACGGGGACGGGAGTCGGCGTGACCGTCGTGATGGTCGACGGGACGTTGCTGCCGATGATCGCGGTGGCGGTCGCGGTCTTGCCCCCCGCGACGGCCGTGATGGTGACTGAGTTGGGGCTGGGAATCTGCGCGGGCGCGGTGAACATTCCTGCGGCCGAGATGGCGCCGGCCGAAGCGGTCCACGCCACGCCGCTTTGCACCGCGCCATTCAGCATCGCGGAGAATTGCTGCGTCAGTCCCTGGGTCACGGTGGCGTTCGCTGGAGAGACGCTCAGCGTGCCGGTGCTGCCGCCCCCACCGCCGGTGGCGCCCGTGATATTCAGGTTGATCATGTTGGAAAACATGCTGCCCGGATTAATCACGTGGACGATGTACGAGCCCACGGCGTAAAATGCGACGGACGCTTTCACCTGCGTCGAGTTCACGACGGTGGTGGTGTATTGCGTGCTGTTGACCCAGATGGTGGCGCCGGGTGCGAAGCCAGAGCCCACGCAGGTCAGGGTGAAGTTCGCGTTCATGGCCGCGGAGGTAGGCGTGATGCCGGTGAGTGTGGGACCGGGGAGCTTGAGGTTGCCGGTGGCAGTGCCTTTTACGGTAGTGTCCATCACGCTGGTGGCGGTGATGGTGAACGTGGCACCGTTCGGGGGCAGCGTCATGGGGGCTTTGTAGTGCCCGGTGGCATCGATGCTGCCGTAGGCGGCGCCACCGCTCAGGGTCCAGGTGACGGCGGTGTTGGCGAGGCCGCTCACGGCTGCAGTGTACTGGCGGGTGGCGCCGGTTGCAGTGCTTTCATTTTGCGGAGTTACTGAGATCGTCCCGGCGGCGAATAACGGCGCAGCCAGTAATAGGGCGGAGAGCATCCGCAGCTTGCGTAAGTCCATGTAAGTCAACTTTCCTCCCAGCCGAACACGCGAGTGCGGGCGGTACTCCGGCCTTGTGTATACATTCACATGGATGAGTGGATTCCGCGAATATTCCGTACTAGGGGGAATTAAACGCCGCATTAGGGTACTGATGCGGGGTGGGGAATCTTCCCCGGGGTAAGTTACCTGCGCCCCCCTGCACCAAGCAGAGCCGCGACCGTCAGGGAGTGGTTGCTAACTTGCCTTGAGACCCTGCATACCGACCGCTCCCTTACGATCGCGGCTCTGATGAGCGCTCACAATAATTCTTAGATTCTCAGGGAGCGATCAGAGCGAAGTTCGGACAGCACCGACTGAAGTCGGTGCGCAGGCTGAAGTCACAGCAGCAG
>JBDTPR010000177.1:0-10713 GCA_039932635.1 Candidatus Solibacter sp. | reverse complement strand
AGTGGCCCGGTCCGGCAAACTTCTCGCGCCCCGGTTGCAGTTTGAAGCCGATGTTCTCCATGGATTCCCAGCGGTCGCTGATATCGCCCGTGGTGCGCCACAGATTGCCGCCCACCTGTTCGCCCCACTCGCCAACGTCGTGGTTGCCGTACTGGCACAAGCTGTACATGATCGGGCGGCCCGAATTCAGCAGCGCGAGGCCCATCTTGTGATACGCCGCCGCCATCGTCTCCCTGGTGTTGTCGTACACCTGCGAGGCGCTGCACCAGTCGTACTTCAGATAGTCGATGCCCCACGACGCGTACGTCTTCGCGTCCTGCTCTTCATGCTGATAGCTGCCCAGATAGCTCGCGCACGTCTTCGGTCCCGGCGAGGAGTAGATGCCCAGCTTCAGGCCCTTGCTGTGGATGTAGTCGGCCAGCGCCTTCATATCGGGGAATTTGTTGTTGGACTGGATGCGGCCCTGCGCATCGCGATTGGCCGATTCCCACGTGTCGTCGATGTTCACGTAGATGTACCCCGCATCGCGCATGCCGGTGCGTACGATGGCGTCGGCCATCTCGCGGACCATCTTGTCGCTGACCTGATTGCGGAACTTGTTCCAGCTGTTCCAGCCCATCGGCGGCGTCTTCGCCATGCCGTTGTACTTCACCGGAGTGGTGGGCATCTTCAGCGATACCGGCTCCGGACGCGGAGGGAGTGCCGCCGGGACATCGGTACTCACGCGTGCCAGTTCCACCACCTGCGGCTGTCCGCCGCGTCCGCCGCCAGGACCACCGGGTCCGCGACCCGCGCCTGCCGGAGGGCCACCCGCCGGAGGACCGCCCGCGCCGGGAGGGCCTCCTGCGCCAGGAGCACCGGGAGCGCCCGGAGCGCCGCGACCGCGTCCCGCTCCACCGCCGAATGCCGGCATGGTGAGCGTCATCTTGCCGCCTTCCACCTTCGCCGTGTAGGTCACCTTCTGCGCCGCTCCGCCGCCGCGGCCTGCGCGCTCCGCTTCCAGCGTCACCACGCCGCCTTCGATCTTGCCGCTGGTGATCGTGTCCGTGCTGCGCGGACCGGCGACGTAGCCGGTAATCGTGGCTCCGGACTGATTGATCGCCACCACGATCTCCTGGCCGTTATCCACCGTGTTGCCGTTGCCGGTCCAGCGTCCGGTCAGGCTCTGCGCGCCGATAAGGCCCACGGACAGCAATGCCGCGCCACATAAATAGAGCGTCTTCATAAAGGTGACACCTCCCGATTTCAGCCTCAGAGTATCACCGGGCGCCATGGCCCGCCCGTAAAGAAATGTATTGACATGTTCTAGTCAACTAGTACACTATTAAATAGAGATGAGCAATGCCCAGCCAAACCGGAAATTCGCATTCCGCCTGGAGATGCAAAGCGGTGTCCCTGTCTACCGGCAGATCATCGACCAGGTACTCGGCGGAATCGCGGCCGGAACTCTGTCCGCGGGCGACCAGCTTCCCACCGTACGGCAGGTGGCGGTGGATCTTTCGATCAACCCCAATACCGTCGTACGCGCCTATCGGGAACTGGAAATCCGCGGCGTGCTGGAGACCCAACAGGGTACCGGCACATTCATCAGCCGGCAGAAGGTGAAACACGACGAGGTGGAGCGCCAGCGCGGGCTCACCTTACTCGTCAATGAATTCGTATCGCGAGCCGGCGGCGCCGGCTTCACGATCGAGGAATTGCTGGAACAGCTTAACGATCGCTCCACCGAGAGCGGCAGGAAAAGGAGATAAATTATGAGATCGGAATTGGTGTCCTTCAAAGCGAGTCCGGTGGGGATTGCGAGCCTGATGATTTCGGTGGCCGCTGGGGTGGGGCTCTCCGCCCTCACACAAAGCGCTGCTCCCATGGTGGTTTGCGGGCTGATCGGTCTCTACCTGCTGTTCGCCATACGCATGGCGGACCAGTGGGAAAAGGTGGCCGTGCTTCGCCTCGGCAAGTACATCGGCCTGCGCGGACCCGGCATGTTCACCATCATCCCCGTGGTGGATACGTTGAGCCGCTATGTGGACCAGCGCGTGCGCGTGGCCAACGTCTCGGCCGAATCCACGCTGACGCGCGATACCGTGCCCGTCAACGTCGATGCCATCGTTTTCTGGCTGGTGTGGAACGCGGAGAAATCCATCCTCGAAGTGCAGGACTTCACGCAGGCCATCGAATACAGCGCGCAGACTGCGCTGCGCGAATCGATCGGCCGCCACGAGCTTCACCAGATGGTTGCCGAGCGCGAAATGATGGGCAAGGAACTGCAGCGCATCCTCGACGAGAAGACCACCGGGTGGGGCATCACCGTGCAATCGGTGGAGATCCGCGACGTGCAGATCCCGCCCGCCCTGCAGGACGCCATGTCGCGCGAGGCGCAGGCCGAACGCGAGCGCCGCGCGCGCATCATCCTGGGCACGGCGGAAACCGAGATCGCCGAGAAGTTCGGCCAGGCCGCACTGACCTATCAGCACAACCCGGTGGCGCTGCATCTGCGCGCTATGAACATGCTTTACGAAGCCATCAAGGAGAAGGGCTCCATGGTCATCGTGCCTTCGTCCGCGGTGGAGACCATGGGATTCGGCGGGCTGCTCGGCGCCGCCTCGATGGGCGGCGCGTCGCCGCTCACCAAGCAGTGACCTAAAGCGCGCCCACGCCGTATACCCGGCCGAAGCCGCCCTCCTGCACGAATACGATCAGCCTGCCGCCGTTCGCGGGAGCCTCGACCATCTGCGAGAACTCGGCGCCCTTCTTGAGGACGCCGAGTTTGCGCAGGCTGCGCAGGATCGCCACGTGGTGCAGCGTGCGCCCCTTGTTTTCTCCGGAGGCTACCTGCTGCGTGCCGCGGTCCTCGGCCAGCGCCAGCCAGACTTCCGCCGCTTTCGACGCTGCGTCAATCCGCACCTGCACGCCGTCGGCGGTGCGCGTCAAGTGTACGCCGAGCTTCTCGTGCGATCGCGCGCGTGCCAGTTCCTGGGTGGCGCGTGGCGCATCGTTGCCGACGAATTCGGTGGTGCCGTCGATCACCATTTGCGGGGTGTAGGGTCCATCCTTGCCGAAGACGCGCGCGTAGGTCTGCTGACGCAAGGTGTTGGCGTGAGAGCTGTAGGGGTCGCGCCAACCCAGGCGGTCCCAATAATCCACGTGCTCGCTGAGGACGATGGCCTGCGAGTCGAGCAATTCCAGCAGACGGTCTGCGGGCGGACAACTGGAGCAGCCCTCGCTGGTGAAAAGCTCGATCAGCACCGGAGCCCTCGTGGAATCCGCCCCCGACGCCAGCATGGCAGCGCCGCACGCGGCCAGAATCAGATTTCGCAGCATGCCCCCTCCTTATCCTTTCGTACCATGAATGACGGCAGGCCGCCATTAAATTCCCGGCGTTAAATTCCCAGACGCTGTGGTAATTGGTAGGAATATGGCAGATGCAACAGATCAATCGCTGCTTGAGGCGATTCTCGACTCCTGGGACCGGAACAATACCATCCTGGTGAACGTGCTCCGCGCGCTTTCCGAGGCTGCGTGGGAACTCAGCGCGATGGAGGGCAGCCCGTCGATCGCCCAACTCTACACCCACATCCACTACGTCCGGCTGGTCTTCGTCGAAGAGGACGCGCCGGAGATCGCGGTAAGCGTGCCGAAGGGAGAATGGGCCGTCGAACGCGATCGCGAGAGACTGGCGCAGATGCTCGACGAAAGCGCCCGGGCGGTGCGCGATGCGGTGAAGGGACGCCTGGAAGCCGGACGGCAGATGGACCTGCACTACGACCACCCGATCCTGATGCTGCAACACCTGATCTGGCACGAGGGGTATCATCACGGGCAGATGAAACTCGCGCTCAAGCTGGCGGGCCGCCCCATGACGGATGAGGAAGCAAGCCCGCTCACGTGGGGCGTCTGGATGCAAAAGACCTGAGGGCTAAATCTTGCGCAATACCCACGTGGTCATGGAGCGCTGATTGTGAACCACCGTGGTCTTGATCGGATCGGCCAGTTCGCCGCCCAGGCGTTCGGTGAGCGATTCGAGCATGGCTGCGTCCACCAGGTAGCGGTCGGCGCCATCGGGCGAGCGGTAATGACGTCCGTGAAGGTGTTCGACCTGGCTCTCCACGCCGATGGTTGAGCCGAGGCGGCAGAAGAAAAGCCCACCGGGTTTCAGCACGCGCCAGCAGCCCTGCAGCATGGCTTCGAACTGCGCGTCGCCCGTGGCGAAGTGGAAAACGGCACTGCTGATCACCACATCCGCGCAGGCGGGGTCGAACGACATCTGCTCGATGGGTTCGACGCGGAAGTTCGAGGGAGGGAGCGCGGGCGCGACCCTGGCGGCGAAGGTGCGGACGCTGTCCACGGACCTGGCGTCCATGTCGGCAGCGTAGATGTGGTAGCCCTGGCGAAGAAAGTAGACCAGATTGCGGCCTGAACCGCAGCCGGCGTCGAGGATTCGCATTCCGGGTGCGATGCGGCCCTTCAAAATCTGGTCGAACAGGTAGATATCGATAGGGCCGAATTGCTCCTGGATCGTCGATGTTGGCATGGGCATTACGACGCTAGCGTAGCGGCGCGATTGCGTCAAGTTCCGGCGGCAACATGGGCGGCTTATGGCCCCACGATACAATGTGGGCATGAGCCTTCCACTTCAAGGACATCGCCGGATTGACCGGCGCAGCCTGGAGTTGCACCGCGCAATCGCGGCCAAGCTGCAAGCTCATCCGGCACTGGTGGAAATTGCGCGGGATAATCTGGCGCGATGGAGCGAAGCCCACGGCCGTTCGCAGCCTTATTGGGATGCCTGGCAGGAAATCCTCAGTCGCCCATTAGCTGAGGTCCTCACATTGCTGAATGAGGACAGCGAGCACATGGACGCGATGCGCCAGGCGACGCCGTTTGCCGGCGTCCTGGAGCCGGCGGAGCGCTGGGCAGTCTATGCGCAGTTCGCCTCGCAGCGGACCGACCGCCCGTGACCCGCGCCCAATTGGAACACATCATCCGAGCGGCGGGGAGCATTGCAGACGACAACGACGTCGTTGTAATCGGCAGCCAAGCCATACTCGGTGAGTTCCCCAATGCGCCAGTCGAACTGCTGGTTTCCAACGAGGCCGATGTGTATCCGTTGGCGCGAACAGAACGCAGCGATCTGATTGACGCAACCATCGGTGAGGGATCTCCGTTTCAGCGCGAGTTTGGCTATTACGCCCACGGAGTCGATGAGACTACGGCCATTCTTCCGGAAGGTTGGCGTGGGCGGCTGGTCCTGGTAACTGGCGAAAATACCCGATTCGTGAGGGGTTGGTGCCTGGAGGTCCACGACTTGGCTATTGCGAAATACGCGGCCGGACGGGATAAAGACTTGGAATTCACAGCCGCGCTCGCCCGCAATGAAATGCTGTCCCGGGAAGTGCTTCAGCAGCGTCTGACCGCGACGAGCGTAGATGAGCCACTTCGCGAACGAGTCTTGCGAAGAATTCAAGCGGATTTTCCGCTCGGGAGCGGTGATCTCCCCGCATAAAAAGCGGGAATCAAGCTTCAACTGAGTAACACACCAGATCGGCGAGGCAGGCGGCACCAAGCCAGGACAACTCGCCACGCATCGGGGATGCGCCGTGGCGCTTTGGCAGCGGGAGGGCTAGCCTTTGGCGTGTTTGGCGGGCTTGGCTTTGGACGCCTTACGGTGCGAAGCCTTCGCCTGCTTCATGGCTTTCGAGGGCTTTGTCTTCTTGGCTTTCTTCGCCTTTTTGGCCTTCGGGCGCTCGGCGCCGACGATCTTGGTGGTCTTGGACGCCTGTGCCAGGCCGGTACCGCCAATACTCAATGCCAGTGCCAATGCCAACGTACGAAAACGCATGCTTTATTATTGCGTATTCCGTGAGAACCACAAGAACATTTGCAGGAGACTCGCCACTGTCATTAGTATGCAAAGCCAGCCGGCCACCTGCCAGATTTTCTCCGTGATACCGGGGCGTCCCGGGGTGCCGGCGATGTAGGCGACGCCGAAGCCGGCCGCCAGTCCGCCGATGTGCGCCGCGTTGTCCACGTGGAACATGCCCACCATGCCGAATGCCAGGCCGATGATTGCGCCGCGCAGGTACATGCCGCGGATCGCCGCGCCCATCGCATTGCGATGGCGCAGGCCGAGCGCGATCATCGCGCCCACCAGGCCGAAGAGTCCTGCCGATGCGCCCACCGAGATCGCCGGGCTCCACCACCAGCTGGCGCAGAAGCCGCCCACCGTGCTGAGGAAGTAAATCACCAGCATGCGGCTAGAGCCGTACAACTCTTCCACCTGCGCGCCCAGATCGAAGAGCACCCAGGAATTCATCAGGATGTGTATGATGCCGCCGTGCAGAAAGCCCGCTGTCACCAGGCGCCAGTATTCGCCCTGGGCGAGCGCCACATTCCATTTGGCGCCGAATGCCACCAGGGTGCGGATGTCCAGATTCATGAAGGCTTCGGGATTGCCGCCGCGCATGCTGAAAATCGTGCAGGCGATATAGAGTCCGAAGTTGAGCAGCAGGATGATGGTGGTGTTGAAGCGGAAATGCGGAATGAAGCCGCCAACCATTTGGGACGAGTCGTCGCGTGCCACCTGGCGCGGCGCTACCTCTTCATTACAGTAGGGGCAGACGCGATCTTTGATCGTGATAAATGCCCGGCAATGCGGGCACATGCGGCGAGAATCCATCTGCTCCATCATACGCTGTATGGTGCGCCCGCCTTTCGCGGAAAGGCTGTTGTAGTCTGCTACAATCGATGTTTCCGCAATGGTCAAAACTGAGCGCGAGTACCGAGACGATATCTGCAAGGTCGGTCAACTGGTCTTCCAAAAGGGTTGGGTCGCGGCGAACGACGGCAACATCACCATCCGCCTGGACACCGACCGCATTCTGGCAACCCCCACCGGCGTGTGCAAGGGCATGATGCAGCCCGACGATCTGATCATCGTCGATATGAAAGGCAACAAAATCTCCGGCCGTCTCGAGGGCACCAGCGAGATTGCCATGCACACCACGGTGTACGGGCTGCGTCCCGATATCCGCGCGGTGGTGCACGCGCACCCTCCGGTGGCCACGGGGTATGCCACTGCCGGGCGGACTTTGAACCTGGCGCTGCTGCCTGAAGTGATCATCGGCCTGGGCTGTGTGCCGCTGGCCGATTACGGCTTGCCGGGCACCGACGCGCTGACCGCGCCGATGCTGCCCCTGATTCCGAAATACGATGCGCTGATGATGGCCAATCACGGCGCGGTCTGCTACGGGGAGGATGTCTTCAAGGCGTACTTCAAGATGGAGACCATGGAGCACTTCGCGCGGATTCAACTGGTGGCCGAACTGCTCGGCGGCCCCAAAGTGCTGCCGCGCGCGGAAGTGGACAAGCTGCTGGATTCGCGCACGCGTTATGGCGTGAAGGCGATGAGCGCGGGCGAACCCAATTGCCCGGTTGCCGCCGAAGAGGTGGGCACAGGCGCGTGCGGCACGGCCGTTGCTCCCGGGGCGGGGCGCAGCGCTTCGGGCAACGAAGAACATTTTTACGTGTCGCGTTCGGAGCTCGTCCAGATGGTGGAAGACGCTCTCAAGGCGCGCGGTTTAGCATAGGAAGACAATTTCTTTTGGAGACTTAAGCAATGGGTGAAGCTCTAGGAATGATCGAGACGCGCGGACTGATTGCCATGATCGAGGCTGCCGACGCGATGGTGAAGGCGGCCAAAGTCAATCTGGTCGGGTGGGAGAAGATTGGTTCGGGTTACGTGACGGCGATGGTGCGCGGCGATGTGGCCGCGGTTCGCGCCGCTACCGATGCCGGAGCCGCCGCGGCGCGCCGCGTGGGCGAACTGATCGCGGTCCATGTGATTCCGCGTCCGCACGAAAGCCTGGAAGCCATCCTGCCCATCGGCAAGGTTGCGGCCAAGTAAGTAGGTACCGAGGAAACTCATGATTCTCGCCCGCGTGGTGGGCACCGTCGTGGCCACACGCAAAGACCCTCGTCTGGAAGGCAAGAAGCTGCTTATTATCAAGCCGGTTACGCCGGATGGTAAGGACGAAAGCGGCTACATCGTCAGCATCGATACCGTAGGCTCGGGTATCGGCGAACGGGTAATTGCGGTGGCCGGCAGCAGCGCTCGCCTGGCGGAGGGCTGCAAGGATACTCCCGTGGACAATGCCATTATCGGCATTGTCGATGAAGTGAATCTGGACTAACTCCATGTACCTCGGTCGCGTGGTCGGTACCGTGTGGTGCACTGTGAAGAACCCCAGCATGACGGGATGCAGGATGCTGGTGGTCCAACCGCTCACGCCGGAATTGACCAACACCGGCAAACAACTGATCTGCACCGATACTATGGGTGCGGGCAAGGGCGAAATCGTGTACTGGGTGCGGGGGAAAGAGGCCAGTTTCCCGTTTCTGCCGGCGGAGCCTCCGCTGGATACTACCATCGTAGGAATCGTGGATTCGGTCCACGTGAAGCGCACGGTGGAGAGCCCGGCGGAAGAAGTGGATGCGGAGAGTCCCAAGCCGGCGGCTCCGGTGCATCGCAAACGCTTGAGGAAGGACTGAGTATGCTGATCGCGCGCATCGTCGGAGAATTGACCGCCACGCAGAAGCATGCCAGCCACGAAGGGCTCAAGCTGTTGCTGGTGCAGCCCTTGAATCTGGACGGCACGGATCGCGGCGATGCGGTGATCGCGGTGGATGCGGTGGATGCCGGGGTTGGGGACAAGGTCCTGCTGGCGACGGAAGGCTTCAGCGCCATGACCAGCGTGGGACGGCCCAACTCACCAATTGACATGGCGGTGATTGGCTTTATCGACCATATTGAACTGGTTCAAGGGGTCCACTGAGCGCCTGCCGCTCATGACGATGATTCCCAGGATCAGCCCGAAGCCGAATTTCAACGCTTCCACTCCCAGGTAGGCATTGTGCAGCAGCCAGAAGCGCGCGCGTTCCTGCGCCGCGAGATCGCCCGGCGCATACTCCATGATGTGCGCGGTGACGCCCATTTCTGGCGAGATCAGCAGACGCTGGATCAGCGTCAGCAGGATCATGGCGAGCATGACCGCGAGGGAGACCTTGCCTTCCAGGGTGCCGAATAAGAGGTAGCAGAAGAAGATGGCGCCGAGCGCGAGCTGCATGTTCTCCCAATTGCGGAACAGCCAGCGATTCTGCTCTGCCAGCACGTAGCGCAGCGTCAACCGGGTAACTGCCGGCCCCAGGGGTTTGGTCTGGGCGACGAAGGCCGGGTTGGCCTGCGTGATGATCGACTCCACGGTGTCGAACCCGCGAGCGCCGTACCAGGCCATGAGGAGCCCTCCCCCCAGCCATATGCCCAACAGGAAGCACACGATGCGGCGATAATGCATGACTTTTGATTTTAGCGCACCGTCCTTGCGAGTCTGTCTGCAAGATTTTTCGGAATTGGCCTAAAGTTCCCGGCGATTCCGCCGATTATCCCGCAGGACGAGGTGGTATGCCAGTAATGGAAACGAAGAATTTTGGAAAGATCTCTTTCGAGCCCGATTCGGAGCTCGAATTCCCGGTCGGTGTCCCCGGCTTTGATAGCCAGCGGCGATTTGTGGCGGTCCGGTTTGTTGAATCAGACCCGATCATTTACCTGCAAAGCCTGCAAGACCCCGACTTGTGTTTCATCACGATGCCGATTCTGGCCGTGGACCCGTGCTACAAGCTAAACGTGAAGGGCGAGGACCTCGGACAACTCGGCCTGACAGCCGCGCGGCAACCGCGGATTGGCGAAGATGTTTTGTGCCTGGCGGTGCTGTCGCTGCATGAGACCGGTCCGACGGCGAACCTGCTGGCTCCGATCGTGGTGAACCTGCGCAATCGGCGGGCGGTGCAGGCGGTGTCGCCGGAATCGGAGTATTCCCACCAGCATGAGCTGATGCCCGCAGAGGCATCCGTATGCTCGTAATGTCGCGACGACAAGGCGAAACCATACTGATCGGCGACGAGATTGAGATTGTGATTGCGCACGTCGGGCGTTCGCGCGTGAAGGTGGGAATTCGCGCGCCGCGGCACATGCAGGTGATCGCCCGAGAAATGAAGTTAGTAAGTGAAGAGAACCTGCTTGCGGCCGGCGCCAAAGCTTCCGGTTTATCCCATCTGCTCGGACGTCTGCACCCGCGGGCGGCGCGAGTTGAAGATCCGGAAATGCCAGGGTAGGCGCCGGTTTTAATAAAAGTTTCCGGCTCCTCATGATTTTGCAACTCGGGCCGAAAAGGTTGATGTCCGGCAAGATGCCGGCCCCAAGACTTGAAAGGATTTCAAATGATCTCCATCCAAACTAACGTGAATTCCCTTGTCGCCCAGCAGAATCTGAGCGTCAATAGTGCCTTCCAGAGCAAGACCATTCAGCAGTTGACGTCAGGCTATCGGATTAATCAGTCCGGTGACGACGCAGCCGGTTTGGCTGTGGCGAACAAATTCCGCAGTTCGGTTGCCGAACTGACACAGGGCGTAGCCAACGGCAACGATGCCGTGGCGCAGCTCCAGATTATGGACGGCGCGATGAGCAACATCTCGCAGATCCTGGATCGGTTGAAGACCCTGGCGACGCAGTCGGCCTCGGGCACGTTCACCGGCAATCGCTCAACCTTGAACTCGGAGTTCCAGACGGATCTTCAGGAAATTGACCGTCAGGCGCAGTCCATCGGTTTGAACACCGGCGGTACCTTCTCCAAGAGTTTGAGTGTGTACCTGGGACAGGGT
>JBDTPR010000176.1:0-10733 GCA_039932635.1 Candidatus Solibacter sp. | reverse complement strand
CGCGCCACCTTCCACCTGAAGGCCGGCAACGTCGAAGTCACGCGGGAGGTCCCCGTGCAATTCCGCTATGTGAAGGACATATTCTTCGGCGACAAGCGGATGGAGTTGAATGTGGTTCCGCAGTTCTCGGTGCGAGCGACACCGCCGCTGGCGGTGATTCCCGCCGGCGCGAAGCCGGTGGAGCGGGAAATCCACGTCACCGTGACGAATGGGACGAAGGGCGCGGCACAGACCACCGTGACCCTGGCGCTGCCGTCGGGATGGAAAGCCACGCCGGCGAGTGTGCCGGTCAACTTTTCGCACGAGGACGAATCGCTGTCAGCGCGTTTCCAGGTCACCGCGCCACCGCAGGCGAAGATCGGCCAGTATACGCTCCGCGCCGTGGTGACGTCGGCCGCCACGGGCGCCGAGAAATTCGATCAGGGCTATCAGGTGATCGAGTATCCGCACATTCAGCGCCGCCATGTGATGGAGGCGGCAGAGATCACGCTCAAGGTGGTGGATGTGAAGGTCACGGCCAACATCAAGGTGGGCTACATTGCCGGCGCGGGCGATCAGGTGCCCGACGCGCTGCAGCAGTTGGATGCCAAGCTCGCGTTCATCGAGCCCGACGAGATGGCCTGGGGAGACCTCTCGAAGCACGACGTGATCGTCACCGGAGTGCGCGCGTACGAGCGGCGCTCCGATCTTCGCGCCTACAACCGCCGCCTGCTGGATTATGCGGAGCGCGGCGGCACGGTCATCGTGCAGTACAACAAGATGGAATTCAACCAGTCCGAGTACGGCCCGTTTCCGGCCAAGGTCAGCGGCAATCGCATCTGCGACGAACTCGTGCCGGTGAAAGTGCTGGTGCCCGCGCATTCGGTATTCACGTATCCCAACAAGATCGACGCCAGGACGTGGGAGGGTTGGGTTCAGGAGCGCGGGCTGTACTTCCTGGGAGAGAAGGACAAGAAGTATACCGATCTCGTGTCCATGGTGGATTCCTTCAAGGACAATCCCGGGGAGAAACTGGGTTCGCTGGTGGAGGCAAAGGTGGGCAAGGGACGCTGGATTTATCTGGGCCTTGCTCTCTGGCGGCAACTCCCGGCGGGCACGGATGGAGCCTACCAGCTGCTGGCGAATTTGATCAGCCTGCCAAAGGTTGCGACTCCGGCGAAGAAGGCCGTCATCGCCGCACAGTGAGTGTCTGGAACCCGGTCAGGGTCGCGGTTTTCTTTTCTGTCCCATGTTGCACGTCAGCGCCTGGTTCACGTTCAGCGACTGAAGCGCGAGGCGATTGTGGTTCGGCTACTGGCGCACCGATAACAGCAGCGTGTTAGGAGACTGGACGCCCCCGATGCTTGCGACGATGGGCCAGTCGCCGTTGGCGATTGAGGCCGGGACCTGGATTGCGACCTGGTACAAGCCAACGTAGCCGGGTGCCAGCGCGGCGCCGTACACGACCGCCGGCACATTGTTGATCGTCACGGTAGGGATCGTAGGGGTCGCATAGGTTCGATCGCTCGGCACGACGCTGCCGGGCAGAGTCGCGGGTGTCGTGGGGCCGAAGCCCGTGCCCCAGAGGATCAGGACGTCGCCGGGCTTGGCGGCAATGGTGGATGTTGCGAAGGTGCCGCTCTTAACGGCGTAGGTGTAGTCGGGGCGGGTGGCCACAACTTGAGATCCGGGCCACGAGAAAAATGCCGGTCCGTAAAGTGCGGCTCCCACTGGAAACACATTGCTTGTCGATCCGTTGTTATTCACGAAGACCAACGTGGATACGACCCCGCTGTCGGGGCTCATGAAGTTAATCTGCGTGGAGCTGACGTAGCTGATATAGGCGGGCTGTCCGTTCATGGTTACGATGACGCCGCCGAGCGAGGTCGGCAACCGTCCGCCGACGATGAATCGATCCCATAAGTCGGTGGTGGAGGCGAGGTTCGTTCCCTGAATCGTCCAGATGGAGTTGGGAACCAAGCTGGTTTGAAAGCTGGCACCGTTGATGATGCTTGTGATCACAGGCTTTGTGGGGACGGTTTCGCTGATAGTGACTCGCACGGTCGCAACGACCGGCGTGTAACCGGCGGCCGTCGGCGTGACCGTGATGGTGCCTTGGTAAGTTCCCGCGGCGAGTCCGCTGCGGATGGATACGGTAAAAGATTGGGGAGTGGTCCCGATGGCGGTGCTGAGATTCATCCAGGGGCCGATGGAGGCAGAATCGCTGGTGGGCGCGACGCGAAAGGCGAGTGGCGGGCCTGCGCTGGACACCTTCATTACCTGGCTGGCCGGAGCGCTGGTAACGGTGGATGCGAACGACATGGTCCATGCGCTGAGGGAAAGGCCAGGAGCAGTCGCCGTGAAGTTGATTTTGCGCACGCGCGCTGCGACGTAGTCGGAGATGTAGAGATTGCCGGCGGCATCGAGCGCGAGGCCGCTGGGGGAGACGCGAGAGTTCGAAGGAAGGCCACCGTCGCCGTTTTCAAGGAAAATGCCGGCCGTTCCGATGCCGGCGATAGTGGTCACGATTCCGGCGGCGTCAACTTTACGGATGCGATTGTTGGCGTAGTCGCCGATGTAGAGGTTGCCGGATTGGTCGGCGGCGAGCCCGCGTAGGTCGCCGAATGCTGCTTGTGTGGCCGGGCCTCCATCGCCGGAAAAGCCAATCGTTGAGCCGGCGACGGTGCTTATGATTCCCTCGGCGTTGACCTTACGAACGCGAAACGTGGATTGCTCGGTCAGGTAGAGGTTGCCGAGGTTGTCCACAGCGACGTTGAGCGGGCTTCCGAGACCAGCTTGTAAGGCTGATCCGCCGTCCCCGGACGACGTGAGGCTGCCGGTTCCTGCTACCGTGCTGATGATTCCCGCGGAATTCACTTTGCGAATGCGGCCTCCCTGCGAGTCGGCGACGTAGACATTGCCGTCCTTGTCAACGGCGATGCCGCCGGGCAGAGCGAACGAGGCATTTGTCGCCGGGCCTCCGTCGCCGCCTGTGCCTCCTCCGGCGAAGGTTGAGATAATGCCCTGCGGGTCCACCTTGCGGATGCGGCGGTTGCCGCCATCGGAGATATAGGTGTTGCCGGCCGAGTCGACAGCTATTCCCTGGAACAGTGCGGGGCTGGGGCTGAAGCCTGCGCTCGTGGCAGGTCCGCCATCTCCCAGATTAGAGCCTGTCAGCACGAGTTTGATGGTGCCATCGCCGGCAAGGGTGCTGATCACACCCGAGGTGTTCACCTTGCGCACGCGGATATTGCGCGTGTCCGCGAAGACTACATTTCCAGCGCTATCGACCGCGACGCCATTTGGCTGGGCGATCCACGCGGAGGTGGCTGGACCTCCATCGCCGCCGAAGGCTTCCGTGCCGTTGCCTGCAATGGTGGTAATAACCTGGGCCAACGACAGAGCAGGGAGTAGAACAAAGAGGAAAGGTCGCATATCCGGGTCTTCTATCTGGACAGGATAACTTACCCTCGGGCACGGATTTCGGTGACGATGTTCGAAACGTACTGCACAAGACGATAGAGTGGACCCAACTGGGACCCGAACCAGGATCCAGGCGCAGCGGCCGCATGATACGCTCTGGTTTCCATGCGAGACAAAGTCATCGTAGTTTTCGGCGGCGCCGGCGGGATTGGCGCTGAAGTCGGGGTGCGGTTGGCATCGGACGGAGCGCAGGTAGTGATCGCCGATCTTGACGCAACCCGGGCCGTGGCAGCAGCGGCCGCAATCGTCGCCTCGGGAGGCTGTGCAGTCGGTGTGGCGTGCGACATCACCAATCCAGAATCGTGCGATTCGGCGGCGCGGTCCGCCATCGACAAGTTCGGCAGGCTCGATGGCGTCGTGAATTGCGCGGGCATCAGCAGGCCGCACGATTCCATTTCGCTGCCGCCGGCCGACTGGGCGCGCATGGTCGACGTCCAACTCAACGGCGCGTTCTACGCCGCGCAGGCGTGCGCCAAACGTATGTGGAAGACGGGCGGCGCGATGGTCTTCATCACCAGCACCAATGCCGAGGCCGCCTTCCCCCGCCGCGCCGCCTACTGTGCAGGCAAGGCCGGAGTCGCCATGCTCACCAAGGTGCTGGCGATCGAGTGGGCCGCGCAGGGCATTCGCGTCAACGCAGTGGGCCCGGCATATGTGGCCACCGAAATGACCCAACGCAACATCGCGGCCGGCAACGTGGATGAAGCGCAAATCAAGGCACGCATCCCGCTGGGACGGCTGGCTCAACCCGCCGACGTGGCCGACGCAGTGACCTTTCTGCTCGGCGAGCAGGCCGCCTTCATCACCGGCCACTCCCTGTACGTTGACGGCGGGTGGTTAGCTTACGGCTACTTCTGACGATTGATTCGCGGCGCACGCCGATGCCAGCCACTCTTGCCATGGCTCGATGCCACAAATTGATGGCATAATAAGCAAGGGAGTTGCCGATGAAGAACTTTCACTTGCCGTTGCCCGACCAGACCTACGCCCGGTTGCGAGCGGAAGCCGACCGTATGGAAGTGCCTGCTACAGCATTGGCGCGTGAGGCTGTCGATTCATTTCTGCGGCAACTAGCCAGAAACGCCAGGCGGGATGCCATCTCAGCCTACGCGACGGAGATGGCGGGAACACGCCTCGATCTGGATTCTGATTTTGAAGCGGCCGCGATTGAGCACCTGATGACGGAGACCAGGACCGCCAAATGAAGCGAGGTGACGTTTACTGGGCCGATCTCGTGCCGCGATCCGGGTCGGAGCAAACAGGGCGGCGCCCGGTAATCGTGATTTCCGACGACGGTTTCAACCAAACCCCAGGATGGAGATCGATCATCGTCGTCCCAGTTTCAACGTCCGGCTCGCAGGCACGGCGCGGCCCGACCGTCATTGAGTTGTCAGCACCGAGCACCGGGCTGTCAAAGACCAGCTTTGCCGTATGTCACCAGGTGACCACGCTGGACCGGGCCAAACTGACGAAGAGAGTCGGCGGCCTTCCGGCACCCACTCTCCGTGCGGTTGAGGAGGGCCTGAAAGCCGCGATGGACTTGGAATAACGGTTTCGCAGGGGCTAGCTTACGGCTACTTCTGGCGTGCTGATCTCTGACGCGCTGATTTCCGAGAGACGCACGGGGCGGTGCTCGTCGTAAGATTTGCGCGCCGCCAGGCCCATCACCACGGGAATGCGTCCGTCGATGCCGGTCACCGCGGTCGGCCGGTCTTCGCGCACCGCATCCACGAAAGAGCGCAGTTCATTGGCGAAGCTCTCGGTATACCGGTCCATGAAGAAATTCAGCGGCAGGTCCCTGCGGATTTCGGTAGCGGTGCTGACCACCGCCTGATTGGGATAGCAGTTGCCTGTAGAGATCGCGCCGAGGCTTCCGAATACCTCCACGCGCTGATCGTACCCGTAAGCGGCCTGGCGGCTGTTGTCGATCGTGGCGATCACGCCATTACGGAAGCGCAGCACGATGAGAGCCGTATCCAGATCGCCCGCCTTGCCGATTTCCGGGTCCACCATCACACCGCCTGTCGTATAGACCTCTTCCACTTCGTCGCCGATCAGGAAGCGCGCCATATCGAAATCGTGGATGGTCATGTCGAGGAACATGCCTCCGGAAACCGCGATGTAGGAAATCGGCGGAGGCGCAGGATCGCGGCTGATGATGTGCATCATGCGCGGCGTGCCGACCTCGCCGCGCACCACGGCATCGCGCACGCGGGCAAAATTGGGATCGAACCGGCGATTGAAGCCGATTTGCAACTTCACACCTGCCTTCTCCACCGCCTCAAGGGCGCGATCGATCTGCGGAAGGGTGTGCGCGATCGGCTTCTCACAGAAGATGTGCTTGCCGGCCTGCGCAGCCTGCACGATCAGGCCCGCGTGCGTATTCGTGGAGGAGCAGATCAGGACCGCTTCGATCTCCGGATTCGCGAGAATCTCCTCGCTCGATTCGGTCACGGTGGGAATTCCGCAGCGTGTGGCCACAGCCTGCGCGGCCGCGCGATTGACGTCCGCGATGGCCAGGGTCCGGACTTCGGGCAGGCGGAACGCGAGCGTCTCCGCGTGCACTTTCCCAATGCGTCCGGCGCCGATGATTCCGGTATTCAATTGTTTTGTGCTCAAGGTATCCTCTTTACTGCTGAAAATTGGCTTCGATGGAGCGCAGGTATTCCCGGTTCCGCGCCGCACTGTCTTTCGGATTTCCCATGCCTGGAAGAATATCCTGCTCCACCAACACGTAGCCCTGGTATTGCCGTGCCGCGAGTTCTTTCAGCAAGGCCGGAAAATCCACGCAACCCTTGCCCAATTCGCAGAACACGCCGTGACGCAGCGCCGTAAAATAATCCCACTGTTCGGCGCGCGCACGCTGCGCCACGGCGGGCTCGCAGTCTTTGCAGTGGATGTACCACACGCGGTCGCCGAAGCGGCAGAGCGCGTCCGTGACATCGCAATCGCCGCCGCCCGCGCCGTAGCAATAGTGCCCGGTGTCGAACACCAACCCCAGCTTCGCCGGGTTGGTCAACTCCAACAGCGTCGCGATTTCATCGGGCGTTTCGACATAGCCGGCGCAGTGATGATGAAACACCGTCCGCAACCCCGTCTCGTCGTGGACTGCCTGCGCCACTGCGTCGGCGCCGCGCGCGAAGACCTTCCATTCCTGCGGAGTCAAACCCTGGTCCGGCGTGATCCGCCCGGCCATGCGAGTGCGCTCCGCCACCGAGCCGTTGTCGTCCGCCAGCACCAGATAGGGTGCGGGCTCAGTGGCCACAGCGGCCAGCAATCGCGCAGTCTTCACCGCGTTGGCGATCCCCGCGGCGTGCGCCGCTTCGTTCTTGAGTGCGACGGGCACGAACGCGCCCAACATCACTAGTCCGCGCTTACCGATTTCCGCGCGCAGGCCGGCCGGGTCGCTGGGCATGTAGCCCCAATCGCCCAACTCGGTGCCGGTGTACCCGGCGCCGGCGAGTTCGTCCAACATGCGGTCGAAGGGAATCTGCTCGCCCTTCGCCTCATCGAATTCCAGTGTGCCCCAAGAACAAGGAGCGTTGCCAACCCTTAGCAATGCCATGATTCCTCCGTCAGAACTTCCGGCTCCAATCCTTCGGCCAGCGTTCGACAACCACTTTCGTCTGCGTGTAGAACTCCACACCGTGATGCGCCTGGGCGTGTAGATCGCCGAAGAAACTCTCCCCCCACCCGCTGAAGGGGAACGACGACATCGGCGCCGCCACGCCGACATTAATGCCCACATTGCCCGCGTTCACTTCGTAGCGGAAGCGCCGCGCGTTAGCGCCATCGGTGGTGAAGATGCACGCCATATTGCCATAGCTGCGCCCGTTCACCAGTTCGATCGCCTGATCGATACTCGAAGCGTGCATTAAACTGAGCACCGGTCCGAACACCTCGGTCTTGGCAATCTCGCCCTGCGGCGGAACTTCGTCAAGAATCGTCGGGAAGACGAAGAAGCCGTCTTCGTAGCCGGCCACGTTCCCGCCGCGCCCATCCACCAGCACGCGCGCGCCTTCCTGCACACCCTTGGCAACCAGCCCTTCAATGCGCGCCTTGCTTTCCGCGGAAATCACGGGGCCCATCTCGACGCCTTCGGACAGCCCGTAGCCCACCTTGCGCTTGCTGGCGGCTTCCACCAGCCGCTCGGTCATGCCAGTGCGCGCATCGCCCACCGTGATGGCAACCGACGCCGCAAGACAGCGCTGCCCGGCGCACCCAAAGGCGGAATCCGCGAGGATCCGCGTGGTCATTTCCATGTCCGCATCCGGCATAATGACGACCGGATTCTTGGCGCCGCCCTGGCACTGCGCACGCTTGCCGTTGGCTGCCGCGCGGCTGTAAATGTAGCGCGCCGTGGCCGTGGAACCGACGAAGCTCACCGCACGAATGTCTGGGTGATCGAGAATCGCGTCGACCGCCTCGCGTCCGCCGTTCACCAACTGAATCACGCCCGCAGGGAAGCCGGCGGCTTCGATGAGGTGGAAGAGCTTCCACGAAGTCAGCGGCACACGCTCGGAGGGTTTCAGGATGAAGCAGTTGCCGGCCGCCACTGCGTAGGGCAGAAACCAGAACGGAATCATGCCCGGGAAATTGAAGGGCGTGATGGCCGCCACTACACCCAGCGGCTGGCGGATCATGTGCTCGTCGATTCCCGCGGCGATGTCCTCGTTGTTGCATCCCTGCATCAGCATCGGGATGCCGCAGGCGGTCTCCACATTTTCGATGGCGCGCCGCATTTCGCCGATGCTTTCGCCGAGTGTCTTGCCGCACTCGTTGGTGATGGTGCGCGCCAGGTCGTCGAGATTTTGCTCCAGCAGGCCCTTGAGTTTGAAGAGAGGCTGGATGCGCTCTCCCACGGGAGTGCGCCGCCATCCGGCGAAGGCGCGTACCGCGGTCTCCGCGGCCTGTCCCACTTCCGCCGCGGGAGAGAGCGGCACCTCTGCCAGCACCTGCGCCGATGCCGGGTTCAACACGTTGAGCGCCTCCGAGGCGCCGGAGGGGCGCCATGCGCCGCCGATGAAATTGTCCAAACGTTGAGTCATAGTGTGTCCTTCCTCAGAGATTTTCAGGCCCAGGTCCCAAATCTGAACCGTGAGGGCGCGGCCGGCACATCGCGCCATGTGCGCGGCGAATTCGATGGCGAGCTAGGGCTCGCCTGGCCGCCTGAAAGCCGGTCGCAGCCAGGCTTGGCTGCCCCACGATTCCGGAGCACAGCAGCAAAATTGGACCCAGGAGTTCGCTGTGTTCCTGCGTGTCACCCGGAATCGCGGGCGGCACAGGAGTGCGGGGAAAGCAGCACCGGGTCATAGGAAATGTCGCTCCTTCTTCCGCGCGATTTCGTAGCGGGCGCGCGCCTCGCGCACACTCTCCATCTCCGACACTTCGGCCACCGCCACGTCCCACCAAGATTCGTAGCCTGGCACGCCGATCGACGGGTCCGTCTCCACCACGATGACCGTCGTGCGATCCAGCGTCTTGGCCTTTTCCAGCGCCACTTTCAATTCGGCCAGCGTGCCGGCCTTCAACGCATGCGCGCCGAGACTACGCGCGTTGGCCACATAATCCACCGTCAAAACGTCGCCGTCCAACTGCCCTGATTCCGCCGAGCGCAGGCGATAGCTGGTGCCGAATCCGGCCTGTCCGAGCGAGCGGCTCAAGCCGCCGATGCTGGCATAACCGTGGTTATCCACCAGCACGATGATGATCTTGATACCCTCCTGCACAGAAGTCACGATCTCCGACGGCATCATCAGGTAGGTGCCATCGCCCAGGAAAACGTACACCTCGCGCGTCGGGTCGGCGAGCTTCGCGCCCATCGCTCCGGGGATCTCGTACGACATGCACGAGTAGCCGTACTCCATGTGATAGCCGTTGGGCGTACGCGTGCGCCAGAGTTTGTGCAGATCGCCGGGATGGCTGCCCGCAGCCGAGAGCAATACGTCGCGCGGTCCGGAGGCATCCCAAATGGCGCCGATCACTTCACTTTGCGCGGGCCGGCCGGGATTATTGAGATGGAAGAGACGTTCCACCTCGGCCTCCCACTTTGCCTGCAAGTCAACGGTCAGTGCTTGGTAGCCCGCGTCCACGCGGTAATCCGGCAAGGCGGCGGTGAGTTGCTCCAAAGCGATACGCGCGTCGGACACCAGCGGAATCGCCGACACCTTATAAGCGTCGAATTCGGCGGTGTTGATGTTGACGAAACGCACCTCGGGATTCTGGAAGGCCGTCATCGAGGCCGAGGTGAAATCCGAATAGCGCGTACCGATACCGATCACAATGTCGGCCTCGCGCGCCAGGCGATTGGCCGCCAGCGTACCGGTAGCGCCGATCGCGCCCATGCACTGCGCATGGTTGTAGGCCAGCGACCCCTTGCCCGCCTGGGTTTCGGCCACGGGAATTCCAGTGTGCGACGCGAACTCGGCGAGCGCCTGCGACGCCTCGCTCATCAGCACGCCGCCGCCCGCCACAATCAGCGGCTTGCGGCTGGCTCCAATGGCGGCCACCGCGCGATCGAACGACACCTGGTCGGGCAGCCCCCGGCGGATCAGCCAGACACGCTTGCGGAAGAGTTCCTCCGGATAATCGTACGCCTCGGCCTGCACGTCCTGCGGAAGTGCGAGCGTGACGGCGCCGCAATCGGAGGGCGAGGTTAACACGCGCATTACTTCAGGCAGCGAGGTGATCAACTGCTCGGGACGGTAGATGCGATCCCAGTAGCGCGACACCGGCTTGAAACAATCGTTGACGCCGGTATCCTGCGTGTTGGGCGATTCCAACTGCTGGAGCACCGGGGCCACATTGCGGCGCGCGAAAATATCGCCGGGCAGCAACAGCACCGGCAGACGATTGATGGTCGCCAGCGCCGCGCCGGTGATCATATTCGTCGCGCCCGGTCCAATCGAGGAAGTGCACGCGAAGGCGCGCAGACGGTTGCTCGCCTTGGCGTAAGCCGTCGCCAGGTGCACACCGGATTGCTCGTTGCGCACCGGGATGTAAGGGAAATCGGGATTCTCCTGCAAGGCCTGACCGATGCCGGCCACATTCCCGTGGCCGAAGATTCCCAGCATGCCGGCGAAGAACTTGTGTTCCTGGCCATCCCGCTCGACGTACTGGTTCTTCAAGAAACTCACCAGCGCCTGAGCCATCGTCATACGACGCGTCTGCATTCTCTATCTCCTCAATCTCAGTAGGGCGGACCCCCTGGTCCGCGGCCGACGCCCTCGTCGGCCTCTTCCTACGCCGCAGCTACCTGGCTACGTTTGCGG
>JBDTPR010000175.1:0-10741 GCA_039932635.1 Candidatus Solibacter sp. | reverse complement strand
GCGCATCGCGGCACGCCCGGCTTCCACCAGGGCATCGATCTTGGCTTTCGGCATATCGAATTCGGTGGTGCCGTAGCCCTTGGCAGGAAGCCGGCACACCTGGTCGCTGAATTGGTCCATCAGCGCGTTATCACGTGCGCCGGTCATGGTATCGACCATCCGTTGCACGCGGCGAACCGTGCGCAGCGGATTGTCGCGCACGGGCTTGGCGTCGATGCCGGGCACGGCGATGTTCTCATCGATCAGCATGCCCAGGTTGAACGCCGCTGTCGGGTCGGCCCTCTCGCCCATGATCTTCCTGATGCGGTCGTCGGAGCAGGCGATCAGATCCATGGGGAAGTTGGAGAGAACGCCGCCGTCCACAATTCTGGCGTCGGTAATGTCGGCGCCGCAGTACGTCCCCCACTCCTTTTGCCAGGTCACTTCACGCCACACGAAGGGAATGCTCATGGACATGCGGACGGCCATCGCGACCGGCACACTGGGCGCCGTGCGGTGGTTCAACACGCGCATCTGACGATTGGTGGTGTCGGTGACAACCAACGAAAGATCGCAGCCTTTGTCGGCGTTCATCTGGCCCAAGGTGCAGCCGCGAGGCACCTGATGAGCCTCCAGCTTCTCGTTCAGCCACTCGACGAATGTCCGCCCCGAGAAGAGACCGCCGCATTCGACAAACCCAAAGAGTTGACGAAAGTGCGGGCTCATGGCGAGCAGGCGGTCGATCAGGATGGCGTCGATCCGGTTTTCAAGAAAGGCGGGAACGCCCGGAATGTCCACATGGTTCAAGATGGTTTGAAGCTGCGATTCGGCCTTCATTTGCGGATCGAATTCGGATTCCGCCGGCACATCCATGAAGGACGCAAACCGGGGCTTCCCGTCGCGTTGTTCATTCACCGCCTCGAGCATCTGCGTCGGCGAATATCCCGCTGCGAGTAAGGCGGCGGTGATGGCGCCTGCCGAGGTGCCGACGAGACGCGCGGGCTGATGACCCGCGGCGAAAAATACCTCCAATGCGCCGGCGAACACCGAACCTTTGGCGCCGCCGCCTTCAAATACCAGATCGAAGTGAGCCATGAGAAACCTCCCGAGCGATTATACGCCGTCCGCCTAATTCAGTTTTTTCAGCCAGATATTCCGCACGGAGATCTTGGTGGTGGCTTCGATCTCGATCCCGAACTGGCCCGACCAGTTGTTGGACGACTGCGGATCGTCATCCACCAGCACCGCCATCAACTGGCCATTCAGAATATGGATCAGCACGCCGCCGCGCGCGATCACCGTGTACTCGTTCCAATCGTTCATGCGCACGAGTTTTGCCAGCGCGTCGCGGTCTGCGATATTGCCCATCAGCCGCTTCGCACCGAGCCCCGCCGCTTCCACCACCTGACCGCGCCACGCCATGATGCGCATCGGCGTGTTCTCCGAGTAAATCTGGCCGGTCCAATACGCCGAGTTCGGCCAGAAGTCGGCCTGCGGCCCGGTCATCATCCAGTTGAGATTCACCGGTCCCACGTTGGCCGTCACGTTCGGAGCAATTCCCGCGAGCCAGGGTATACCGGTCTTACTGCGGTACTGAATTCCGCTGCCGCCGGCGCCTTCGACCTTGATTTCGAATTTCAGCGTGAAGTCCCTGGCCTCTACATCGCGATACGCTATGTAGCTATTGCCGCTGGGATTTTGCACGGTGGACTCGCCGACGATGGAGCCGTCCTCCACGCGCCAGAATTTGGGGTTGCCATCCCAGCCCTTCAAACTCTTTCCGTCGAAGATCGCCCGGTAGCCGTCATGATCGTTGAAGTCGATCGGTTCGGGCAACGTGAAGCCGAGACCTCCACCGCCGCGTCCTGCTCCGCCTCCGGAGGCGACCAGGGAGGCCACGTAGTCGGGCGCAAGTTTGGAGGGCGACGCCTGGAGCCGCGCGAACGCATCGGCACGCGCATTGGCCAGCGCGAGCTCGGCGCTCTTCAGCGCATCGGCTTTTGCAGTCGTATCCGCCGCGGGCGCGTCGAGCAGTGCGACGCGGGCCGCGGCGGCAGCCTGCACCAGCGGCGCCAATTCCGTATTCATTGAGGCAACCGCGGCGGACTGCCGCTGCGTCGGATAGGTGGCCGCACCACGGCCGCCGCGCCCACCCGCGGCCGTTCCCGCCACCGCTTTCCATGCAGTGACCTGATCGGGCGAAAGCCGCGCGGCGGACGCCTGGATCTTCGCGAGTTCATTCGCGCGAGCCATCACGAACGCCAGTTCCGCCTCGCGGACGGTGCCCGCCATAATTGAAATCGCCGCCGGATTGCGCGCTTCGGCGAACACCGTCGCGGCCAGCGCATTGCGCGCCACGGTGACGGCCGCCGCCTGCTGCACCAGCGCTTCATTGGCTCGCACCACTTCTGCACGCTGCGCGGCGGTGAGATTGGGAATGGAGTCGATGGCATTGGCTCCGCCGCGTCCGCCCTGGCAAAGAGCTGCCTGGGTTGCAAAGCACAAGAGGAAGACCGTGATGCCGATGCGTTTCATGAGGCTCCCATTCTATCGAACGGGGATAGGGGGGCGCGGATGCCTCGCCAGCAATATGGTATGGTTTTTGGTATGGCGACCAGGAAGATCACGATCACGGTTAACGACGATCAACTCAAAGAGATTCGCTCCCTGGTGGCCGCAGGACGCTCATCGAGCGTTTCCGCCTTCGTGCAGCACGCCGTGGGAGTCGCTCTCTCCGATGCCGCGGGCTGGCAGGAGATGTTACTCGACGCGTTGCGGCAAACGGGCGGTAGTTTGACCCAAAAGGAACGCGCATGGGCTGACGGTTTGCTTTCCCCGGGCCAGCATAAGAAAAGCGGCAGGAGAGGTAAAGCCGCGTGAGCGGCATCACCCTCGATGCCGGTGGGCTGATTGCCCTGGACCGCAACGATCGCCGGGTAATTGCACTGATCGCCCGCGCGATGGAGCGTGGCCTGCGAGTCACCATACCGGCGACGGCCCTGGCGCAGGCCATTCGGAACCCTGCGCGACAGGCACGGCTCTCGCGCCTGATCCGGCATGTGAGCACCGACCTGATTCCGCTCAATGGACCGGATGCCACCGCTGTCGGCCTCCTACTGGCGCGAACTGCGACGGCTGACGTGGTCGATGCCCACGTCGCAGTCTGCGCCCGGAGTGCCGGACAGGCCGTGGTCACCAGCGATCCCGCGGATCTCAGGAAGATCGCCCCCGATCTGACGCTCGTCGTGGTGTGAGTTCACAGGAAAGCCGCACTTACGCGAAACCGTGCCCGCCTGCGTCATAATCAAAAGCTATGGAGCGCAAGGTCGATCTTTCCCTCGCCGAGACCGTCGCGTCACAAAGCCTGATGGGCGAGCCGCTCGCCACGGAGGCGTCCGACATCTCCCGCGTCACGTCGTCCGCTTTCGAGGACGAAGGGCGTTTCATTCCCGGCACGCTGCTCGGCGGCCGCTACCGCATCATCGGTCTGCTCGGCCGCGGAGGCATGGGCGAAGTCTATCGCGCCACCGATCTCACCCTCGGCCAATCCGTCGCCCTCAAATTCCTCCCCGAGGAAGCCTCGCGCAATCAGCGCCTGCTCGAGCGTTTCCACGGCGAAGTCCGTGTCGCTCGCCTGGTCTCCCATCCCAACGTCTGCCGCGTGTACGACATCGGCGAAATCGAAGGCATGCCCTTCATCTCCATGGAATATGTGGACGGCGAGGACCTTGCGTCGCTGCTCATGCGCATCGGCCGACTGCCCGCCGATAAGGCCGTCGAAACCTCCCGCAAGCTCTGCGCCGGACTCACCGCCGCCCACGACCGCGGCGTCATCCACCGCGACCTCAAGCCGCAAAACATCATGATCAACAAGCGCGGCGAAGTGGTGATCATGGATTTCGGACTCGCCGCCATTTCCGACCAGTTATCCGGCGCCGAGATCCGTAACGGCACGCCCGCCTACATGGCGCCTGAGCAGTTGAAAGGCGCCGGCGTCACCGCCAGGAGCGACATCTACGCCCTCGGCCTGGTGCTCTACGAACTCTTCACCGGACGCCGGCCGTACGACGCGAAGAATCTCCAGCAGCTCATCGACCTTCAGGATTCCGTGCACCTCACCAGCATGATCTCGGTGGCTGCCGACATCGATCCCGCAGTGGAAAAAATCATCCGGCGCTGCCTCGATCCCGACCCCATGAAGCGTCCAGCCACAGCGGTCGCCGTCTCCGCGGCCTTGCCGGGCGGCGATCCGCTGGCGGCCGCGCTGGCAGCGGGTGAAACGCCTTCGCCCGAAATGGTGGCGGCCGCCGGTACCGTCGCCGGCATGGCGCGTAAGTGGGCGGTGCTCTGCCTGGCGCTGGTGGTCGTTTTCCTGCTCGTGCAGATTCCCATCCGGATGAAGCGTACGGCCATGTTTCGCGCGCCCCTCGAGTACTCGCCCGACGTGCTCGCGCACCTCTCGCGGACCGCCGCGCAAAACTTCGGCTACACGAAGAAGCCCGCCGACAGCTACCTCTGGCTGGAGCATCGCCGTAACGTGATGACCAGGCTGCTGAAACTTCCGGAACCCCGCAAGTGGGACGAGTGGTACGCGGCCGAAGCACCCATCTATTCGCTCTACCGCGAGAGTCCCAAGCCCCTGGAAGCCCCGCCCTACGGGGAGGTCACCACCACCATGCCCCCGCCGCTCACCACCGGCATGGCCTCGGTGCTGCTCGACGGGAACGGCAAGCTTCGAGATTTCGCGGCTGTGCCTTACCCGGAGGGCGCTGCCACCCCGGTTTCGCCCGAAACCGTTTTCCACGCGGCCGGCTTCGACATCGCCGGTTTCAAAGAGGCGCCGCCGGAAGATCTGCCCGTTCGCCCCTTCGATCAGTGGCGCGCCTGGAGCGGGCCGCACCCCGCGATTCCCGGGCTCGATGTCCACCTCGAGATCGCCTCTTGGAAAGGGCAGATCTCGCGCGCTACGGCCAGCCTGCGCGATCCCGCCGCGGTCCAGAAGCAGGCTGAAACGCAAGATTCGAGTACTCCCCTAAGAACCATCCTCATCCGCGTCGTGCAGGCACTGGGCGCTTTCTTCGTCGTCCTGCTGGCCATGCGCAATTGGAAACTCAAGCGCGCCGACGTGCAAGGCGCGTGGCGTGTCGCCATGGCGCGCTTCCTGCTCGCTGCAGTCACCTGGGCCGGCGATACTCACTTCAGCACCGGCGATTCAATGATCGCGTACGGAACTTCCGCGGCCGGCGAGTGCCTGCTGGTCGCCGCCATTCTCTTCCTGGTTTACCTTGCGCTCGAACCCGCCGTGCGCGCACGCTGGCCGCATTCCATCGTCACCTGGAATCGCGTGCTCGCCGGGCGCTGGCAGGATCCGCAAGTCGCCTCCGATATCCTGATCGGAGCCGCCGTAGGTACCGGCATGTTCACGTTCTTCAAAGGCCTGTTCGTCCTGCTGCCCAAGCAGGTAAACCCGGTGAATACGGATATAAACCTTAGTGGGATGCTGGGCGTTCGCCAGTGGCTGGGCAGCCACGCGGACACGCTCGGCGGCGATCTGCGCTTGGGCCTGCTGATTTTCCTGGCGATCTTCGGCCTGCGCCGCCTGCTGCGCAACGATTGGCTAGCCGCCCTTGGGGCGGCCGTGCTCTTCACCTTGATGCAGGGACAGGTATCGCTCAGCGGCGACGGAGCCATCATGATCGCGCTCTACCTGATCGTCTACGGCGCGCTGATGTTTGTGCTGTTGCGCAACGGTCTGGTAACTACCATTGCCACGCTGTTCTTTGTGGATAGCTGCAATAGCGTGGTGCTGGGCACAAACTGGAATACGTGGTATACGCCCGCCGGACTGGCCAGCCTGCTGCTGTTGTGCGGCATCGCGACTTGGGCTTTTAACCGCGCGCTGGGCGCGCGAGAACTGATCGGCGAAGAGGCATAGGCTCTCGCGGCCGCGGCGGCACGAAGTGTCTGAAGGGCGCTACTTCGCCGTCCAGCCGCCATCGATCAGGATGTCGGTCCCGGTGATGAAGCCCGCATCTTCTGAGCACAGGTAGAGTGCCAGTTGGCCGATCTCTTCCACCTTGCCCCAGCGGCCCAACGGGATGTTGGCCATGAACTGCGCGTTGATTTCAGGATTTTCCATCAGCGGCTTGTTCATTTCCGTACCGAACGGCCCCGGCGAAATTCCGTTCACCGTGATCTGCTCGGGAGCGAGTTCCAAGGCCAGCGTGCGCGTCATCCCTAGCAGCGCGGTCTTACTGGTGGCGTACGCGATGCGGCCCGGCAGCGACACGTGGCTCATAATCGACGTCATATTCAGAATGCGCCCGTAGCCCTGCCCGGTCATCGCGGGCACGAAGGAGCGGCACATCAAAAACGCCGCGGTCACATTCGTATCCATCACCTTGCGCCATTCTTCAAGCGTGAAATCGACCACCGGTTTGCGCACGTTGACGCCGGCGTTATTGATCAGGATGTTGACCTTGCCGTAGACGGCGAGAATCTCGCTTTCCACGCGGCGCACATCCTCTTCGCTGGTAACGTCGGCCGTGAAGACGGTGGCGCGCCCACCCGCGGCGGTGACCTCGTCGGCCACGGCGGTCAACTTCTCGCGGTCGCGCGATACCAGGGCGACCCGCGCCCCTTCGGCGGCAAGTGCGAGCGCCATGGCCCTGCCGAGTCCTTTGCTGGCGCCGGTGATTACGGCTGTACGGTCTTCTAGTTTCATCTTCATGCGGTTGGTGTCCCGTGAAATTGCGAGCGGTTCATGATCTCGTCGGCCGTGGCCTGCGGATTATCCACATCGTCCAGTACCAGACGGCTGGTTTCGCCCGAAGTCTCCAGCGTGAGATTTCCCACGCCGAACATGCGCTGCGACATGCTTTGATCCACGCGCACATCCTGTAGTTTAGAGAGCTGAATGGTGCGCGTGCTTTTCGAAAACGCGCCGGTCTCGTAACGCAGGCGGTCGCCCGAGATCGTCGTTTTGGTAAACTGCCGCCGCAGGGCGCGCCACGCCGGCGAAATCAGTACCAGCGGCGCAAGGATCGGAACCCACGTCAGTCGCTCCGTTTCGCGCCACTGCGTGTACCAGGCAATCTCCAGCGCCAGAAAGACAAGGACCGCGAACAGAGCGCGCGCCATGATGAACTTCGCGGTCGGCCGAATCGTTAGGTCGTTCACAGTACTCTCCTGTCGAAAGAGAGATTGTACCGCGCTCCGCCATGTCCTACCATGTAAGGACAATTGGAGGTTCTTATTGTGCTGAAGCAAAGTCTGAGGATCGCGAGTGTCATGGCTCTGGCGGGGTCCACCCTGATGGCCGATTTCACCTATCACGAGACCAGCACCATCACCGGCGGCATGATGCTGGGCATGATGAAAGTTGCCGGCGTCTTTTCCAAACAGGCGCGCGAACCCATCCAATCCACCATTTCCGTGAAGGGCGACCGGATGGTGCATCGCAGCGCCAATAACGCCAGCGTGATCGACCTTGCCAGCGGCACGATCACCACCATCGATTTCCAGAAGAAGCAGTACACCGTCATGACCTTCGAAGAGATGAAGCAAATGATGGAGCAGATGGCGCAGAAGATGCAGAAGAACGACAAGGGCGAGGTCAAATTCAAGGTCTCTCGAATCCCCAGCGACAAGACCAAGCAGGTCGCCGGCTTCGAAGCCAAGGAAATGATCATGAAGATGGAGATGGAGGGCACCGACAAAGACAGCGGCGCCAAGGGCGGCATGACCATCACCACCGACATGTGGATTGCCTCGGGCATTCCCGGCTATCAGGAAGTCCGGGATTTTCATAAGAAAATGGCTGAAAAATTGAGTTGGTCGCCGGGCGGCAGCATGTTCATGGCGAACCCGCAGGCGTCGCAGGGCATGGCCGAAGTTTATAAGGAACTGGCGAAGCTCGATGGCGTGCCGGTGCAGCAGTTCATCACTATGGGCGGTGCCGGACAGCCCGCGCCCACCGATGGCAGCGCGCCTCCCCCACAGCAGCAACAACAGCAGCAGCCGCAGGAAAAGCCCTCCGTTGGCGGCGCACTGGGCGGAGCGCTCGGCGGACGTCTCGGCGGCCTGGGCGGTCTCGGCCGCAAGAAACCTGCTGCCGATAAGCCCGCCGATCCCCCGGCAAGCGCACCGGCAGCCTCCAATTCACAACCCTCTAGCACTCCCGGATCGCTGATCGAAATGACCACCGAGATGACCAATTTCTCGGCCAATTCCGCGGACGCCTCGCTCTTCGAAGTGCCCGCCGGCTTTAAGAAGGTCGATTCCGATCTCAAGAAGATGAAGTAAGCCTTACTTCGCTTCCAACATCTTGCGCAGGAAGACCAGCTGCCCCAGATGATACGAATTATGGTCCGCAACCAGCAGCGCCTCGCGCAGCAGCGTCTGGCCGCACCCGTGCGGCAGGTGTTCGAACAGATCCCGCGATTCGTCGCTGACTAGCTCTTCCATGGCCTTCGCGTCCCGCCGGAACTGCATTACGCTGCGGTCCCATGACTGGCCATCCGGCGGCGTTTCCGTCTTCGGCCAGTACGCGTCGGGCCACTTCATCTCCTCGTAATTGCGATTGCGGCAGAAGTCCAGAATGTCCCACTGCGCGATCCGCAGGTGCTCCAGCAGTTGCCAGGGCGTATGCGGTGCGCCGGCAGGCTTCCGCCCGCGCAATTCCGCGGGAAAGCTATCCACGGCTTCGTCGAAATTCAGGTGGGCGCCCTTCAAGGCCAGCAGGTCGAGCACATGTTTGCGAATCGGATCATTGGTCGCCATGCCTCATTCTTGCATCGCCGCGACGGCCGCGTTTGTATGCACGCACACTCAAACGCTCGTACCCCATCGACCACCCCAGCGACTCTGATACGATCAAACCGCATGCCCCTTGTTCCCGAACGTATTCTCGATTCCGGCGATCGCTCCCTGTTCGACGTGCAGTCCAAGGCACGCGGACCTCAGGGCTCCGTCCCCATCACCCCGGAAATGCTCCTTCAGCGTCCCTCAGGCGACCTCTTCGGCTGGACCCAGAACGCCGGCATGGGTTGGGATCCCGCGCTCCTCGGCGGCAAGGAATTTCTCATTCTAAGTACGCACGGCGGCATTCGCGCCGCCGACGGAACGCCCGTCGCTCTCGGTTTTCACACCGGACATTGGGAAGTCGCCCTCCTCATGGATGCGGCGGCCAAAGAACTCAAGAGCATGGGCGCCGTGCCCTTCGCGGCGTATTGCACCGACCCCTGCGACGGCCGCACCCAGGGCACCGTCGGCATGTTCGATTCCCTGCCCTACCGCAACGACGCTGCCTCCATCTTCGGCCGCCTGATTCGCTCCCTGCCCACGCGCCGCGGCGTGCTCGGCGTCGCCACGTGCGATAAGGGCCTGCCTGCCATGATGATGGCGCTGGCCGGTGCACGAGAATTTCCTTGCGTCCTGATTCCCGGCGGCGTGACCCTTCTGCCCGAGGAGGGCGAGGATGCCGGCAAGGTGCAATCGGTCGGCGCGCGCTTCGCCCATGGACAAATCACGCTGGCCGATGCCGCCGAAGCCATGTGCCGCTCCTGCGCCTCGCCCGGCGGAGGCTGTCAGTTTCTGGGCACCGCCGCCACCGCGCAAGTGATCGGCGAAGCGCTCGGCATGTCGCTCACCCACTCCGCGCTTGCCCCCTCCGGGCACCCCATCTGGACCGACATGGCGCGCCGCTCGGCGCGTGCCGCGTTCGCGCTCGAAGCCGCCGGAGTCGCCATGCGCGACATTCTCACGCCGGCCAGCCTGCACAACGCCATGGTGGCGCACGCCGCTTTCGGCGGCTCCACCAACCTGATTCTCCACCTGCCCGCCATCGCTTTTTCCGCCGGACTCAAGCGCCCCACGGTGGACGATTGGGCGCGCATCAACCGGCTGGTGCCGCGCCTGGTGGACGCGCTGCCCAACGGTCCGCGCATGCACCCCACCGTGCAGGTTTTCCTGGCCGGCGGCGTGCCCGAAGTCATGCTGCATCTGCGGCGCGCGGGCCTGCTCGAGACCAGCGCGCGCACTGTCGCCGGTATCACTCTCGGTGAGTCGCTCGATTGGTGGGAGCAGTCCGAGCGTCGCGTCGAATTGCGGCGCGTGCTGCGCGAGCGCGATGGCGTGGATCCCGAGGTCGTCATCATGGATCCCGATGCCGCGCGCAAACGCCATCTCACCTCCACCGTCACGTTTCCGATAGGCAACCTGGCGCCGGGAGGCTCCGTCATCAAGAGCACGTCGATCGACCCCAGCGTGGTCGGCGAGGACGGCATTTATCGACTGAGCGGACCGGCGCGTGTTTTCTATACCGAAGAGGCCGTGATTGCGGCAATCAAGACAGGCGGCATTGCGGCCGGCGACGTGGTGGTGCTGATGTGCCGCGGCCCGCTCGGCTCGGGCATGGAAGAGATCTACCAGATCACCTCCGCGCTGAAATACCTGCCCTTCGGCAAGCATGTCGCGGTGATCACCGATGCGCGCTTTAGCGGCGTTTCCACCGGCGCCTGCATCGGACACATAACGCCCGAGGCGTTGGCCGGCGGACCGCTCGGCAAATTGCGCGAAGGCGATCAGATCGAAATCGTGATCGATCGCGAGAACCTCGAAGGCACTGTGAATCTCGTACTCAATGGCAGTGTGGAAGAGGGCTCGCGGGAATTGGAGGCGCGCCCGTTGCGCGAAGATCTCTCGCCCGACGCGCGGCTGCCCGACGCCACGAAACTCTGGGCGATGCTCCAGGACGCGAGCG
>JBDTPR010000174.1:0-10871 GCA_039932635.1 Candidatus Solibacter sp. | reverse complement strand
CGGCGAGCGGCGTGTCGTCGGGCGGCGGTTCGGTGGCCTTGCCGATGAGCAGCGTGATCTCGCCTTTGACGGCATCGCGCGCGGCGAGTTTGGCGCGGACTTCGGCAGCAGTGCCGCGCACGTACTCCTCATGAATTTTGGTGAGTTCGCGCGCCACCACCACTTGGCGCGCGCCGAGTGCGCTTTCGACAGCTTCCAGCGTTTCCAGAATGCGGTGCGGCGCCTCGTAGAAAATCAGCGTGGCCTGCTCCTCCGCGAGAGATTCCAGCAGGTGTGCGCGCTGACCTTGTTTGGGCGGTAGGAAGCCGCCGAAGTAGAAAGCGTCGGTGGGCAGGCCGGCGCCCGCCAGCGCCGTCAACGCGGCCGAAGGGCCCGGAATGGCCTGCACCGGCACACCCGCCTCGATTGCGGCGTGCACCAGACGATAGCCGGGATCGGAGACCAGCGGCATCCCGGCGTCGGAGATCAACGCGATCACCGCGCCCGAGGTCAGGCGCGCCAATAGTTCCTCGGTGCGCTCCGCCTCGTTGTGATCGTGATAGCTCACGGTGGGCTTGTGTATTCCGTAGTGATCGAGCAGTTTGCGGGATTGCCGCGTGTCTTCGCACGCGATCAGATCCGCTTCGCCCAGCACGCGCACCGCGCGGTAGGTGATGTCTTCCAGGTTTCCGATCGGAGTTGCCACGAGGTAGAGCAGACCGGCCATGTAATGAGTATAAGTGGCGTCATGCCCGGGTCCGCGTGTGAAAATCGAAGAGTGGATCGAACCCCAGAATTGAAATTGGTTGGCGCACCCGGAGAAGAGTTGGCGGTTTGGGAATGGCCCGGCATGGACCCACCCTTCCTTTTTTCGCACGCTACCGGATTTCATGCGCGGTGCTGGGACCGCATCATCCGGCAGTTCCCCGCGCAGCGCTGCCTGGCGCTCGATGCGCGCGGCCACGGCCGCAGCAGCGCGCCGCAACTGCCCTATCACTGGACCATCTTTGGCGAGGATATGGCCGCAATCGCTGAGCACTTCGACGTGCGCGATGCGCTCGGAATCGGCCATTCCAGTGGAGGCCACACCGCCGTGCAGGCTGCCGCGCTGCGCCCGCAAACCTATCGCGCCATGCTGCTGATCGATCCCACGATTTATCCCGAAGAACTCTACGGCACGCCGCCGCCCGATGCGTCGTTCACGCTGCGACGGCGCAATGTGTGGGACTCGCCCGATGCCATGTTCGAACGCTTCAAAGACCGCGCGCCCTTCTCCAACTGGCGGCCGGAAATTCTCCGCGACTACTGCGATTACGGCGTGCTGCCGCGCGACGGGCATTACGTGCTCGCCTGTCCGCCGGCCGTCGAGGCCTCGATTTACGAGAACTCCAAGGAACCGCCCGCCAATCCCTACGCCGCGATTGCGAAGATCACTGCGCCAGTCGTGGTGATGCGTGCTGGACGCGTGCGTGTGCCCGGAGTCTTCGATTTGAGCGCGTCGCCGACCTCGCCCGAATTGGCCGCGCACTTCGCCAATGCGCGCGAGGTCGTGCTACCCGCTGCGTCGCATTACATCGCGATGGAAGAGCCCGAAAAGGTGGTGGAAGAAATTGAGCGGATGACGTGACGTGCCCCACCCAGCTACTTCTGCTCGAAGAGCGCCGCGCGGCGAATTCTTTCTCCCTTGAATACCACCAGCGAAATTCGCTCCGTGGCCGCGATGTCCTGCAACGGATTGCCGTCTACCAGCAGCAGGTCCGCATCCATCCCCGGGCGGATCGCGCCGATGTGCGCTTCCGCGCCCAGCAACTTCGCCGCATTCACCGTGGCCGCCTGTAGCGCCACTTCGATCGGAATGCCCGCCGCCACCCAGAGTTGCATCTCGTGATGCAGCGAAGGACCGTGGAAGACCATCGGATTGCCAGCATCCGTGCCCATCACCAGCGGCACGCCCACCTTCCACGCGCGCAGCAGATTGGCGCGCGCCGTCTCCAGCGCCCGTTGGAATAATTCCGCCTTGCCCGCATCGGCGCCCTTTCCGGAAGCCACGAAAGCCCGCGTTCCCTTCAGCAGCGCCGCGGGCACCACCTGCTGTACCATCGACCGGTTCAGCACCTCGTCCTTGCCGCTGTAATAGGCCCCGTAGGCCTCCGCCACGCCGAGCGTCGGATCCAGATAAACGCCCTCGCGAGCCATCCGCTCCAGCAGATTGTCGGGGATTTCGTCGCGCCAGCTTCCATGCTCGACACTCGCGCTGCCGATCTCCACTGCGTCCGCCACGTCGCGCGCATCGCCCGTATGAGTGGACATGCGGAGATGCTGCGCGTGCGCCTCCTCAGAGACGGCGCGCACCAACAGAAGATCCAGGCGGTCGTACAGCATGCCCTGTCCCCAGCCCGCCTCCAGGATCGCCTTCACCCCGTCGACGCCTTTCGCCTTCAGCTCGCGGACCTGTTTGCGAGCCTCTTCCGGCGTCTTGGGTGTACGAACTAACTGCGCCTTGACGCTGTCCCTGACGGTTGCCGGCAGCCGGTCAATAAATTCGGCGCCGTGTCCGCCCTCCGCGGTAAACATGGGGCCGCAGATGAAAAGTTGCGCGCCGAGTTTCGCGCCGTCGGCCACCTCGCGGCGCAACTTGAGCGACCCATCCAAACCGTCGCCGGCGCTGCGCGCGGCGGTCACGCCGCTGTACAGCAGGGCCGCGGCGGAGCGCGGCATAGTCTTCGCGGCATCGTAATCCTGGGCATCGGTGGAGACGCCGCCGGACGCCGCGAGGTGCACGTGCGCATCGATCAAGCCTGGCAGCAGAGTCTTGCCCGCGGCCTCTACGACCTCCGCTCGCAACGAATCCGGGTCGGGACCCGCACCCTCGTATACGGCGGCAACCCTGCCGTCGCGCACCAGCACGCTGCCCACTTCGATCACTTTGCCGTCGCCCACCACAACGCGCGCGTTGCGGATGAGGAACACGCCGGCGCGCTGCAGATTCCGGTAGAGCGCGGCGTTCGTGCCCAGGTGATCTTTGCTGTAGGTCTTCCAGACGCCCATCATCACGAATGGCGCCAGCACCGCCATCACCCAGATCTTGCTGCGCGGCGCGATCTTCTCTTCCTTCTCCCAGCGGAACAGTTTGACTGCCAGAAACAGGCCGAGCACGATTGAGAGCAGCAGCGCCCCCACCGCCGGCAGATGATCGCCCAGGTTTTGGTTGCGGAAGAAAATCCCCTGAAAGCCGCTGACCAGGTAGGAGGCCGGCATGAATTGCGCCAGCGTCTGCGCCCACTTGGGCAGCATGGCCGCCGGTACCGTCGCTCCGCTCAGGAACAACATCGGCATGTAGACGCTTTGTATAGCGATGGTGGCCTCCGCCATGGTGTTCGTCACCGCCGCCAGGATCAAGCCGATCGCACGCATCGAGCAGACGCCCAGGGTCGCCATCATTAAGAGGGAGATTCCATTGGCCGGCAGCGGCATGCCGTACATGAAATGCGCCAGCCCGACCAGTAATACGAGCGTCGGCAGGAAGAGCAGCCACCCGCTGACCATCGCCGCCACCAGGATCGGCAAGGGCGAAATTGGCGTCACCTTGAAGCGCCGCAGAATGTTGGCTTCGCGCTCCTGCACGCTGCGCATGCCCGCGCCCCACAGGCCATTGCCGAGGATGCCCATCACCAGCACGGTGCTGACGAAATACGCGATCCCCGCTCCCACGCCGGCGTGGAACAACTCCGCGAACGCGAAGAAGAAAATCAGCGGAAACAGGTAATTGAAAAACAGCACGCCGCGATCGCGCAGCGTCAGACGCATATTGCTCTTGAACAACGCGACGTAGGCTCTCATTCGCGCAAGCTCTTTCCCGTAAGTTCGATGAACGCGTCTTCCAGCGAAGGACGCTTAATGCGAATGTCGGCCAGTTCGATACCCTGCGCGTCCAGCCACTTCACCATCTCCACGACGATGCGCGCGGGACGGCCGGTGACCACCGAGATCTTGCGGCGCGCCTCATCCACCGCGACGTCGTCGGCCTCCGGCCATCGCGGTAGCGTCACGCCGCCCAATGGCGCCGTGAGTTCGATCTCGATGGTGGCATGCGCCAACACCTTCTCCTGGATCTCACGTGGAGTGCCGATGGCAATGATGCGGCCTTCATCGACGATGGCGACGCGGTCGCACAACTTCTCCGCCTCTTCGATGTAGTGCGTGGTCATCAGAATGGTGCGCTGCTCGCGGCGCAGGTCCAACACCAGTTCGTGGATTTCGTGCCGCGCCTGCGGGTCGAGGCCCGCGGAAGGCTCATCCAGGAACAGCACCTGCGGATCGTTCAACATGGCCAGCGCCAGCGCCAGCCGCTGCTTCTGGCCCCCCGACAGCTTGTCGTACTGCGTGTCGCGCTTTTCCCAAAGTTGCAGTCGCTTCAGCAGTTGATTGCCGTCCACTGTGCGTGTATAGAAGGCCGCGAAGAGTTCCATGGCTTCGCCGACCTGCAACTTGTCCTGCAAGCGGTTGGCTTGCAGGCACACGCCCACGCGATCCTTGAGTTGCTTCGTCTGCACCTCGGGATCGCAGCCCAGCACGCGTACCTTGCCGCCGCTGCGCGAGCGCAGCCCTTCGAGAATTTCCACCGTCGTGGTCTTGCCCGCGCCATTGGGGCCAAGCAGTCCGAAGACTTCGCCGGCGCGCACTTCGAAATCGATGCCCTTGACGGCGTGAAGATTGCCGTAGTGCTTGGTGAGGGCTTCCACCAGGATTGGACTGTCCACGAATTCTTCAGTCTCTCACAGCGCGTGCGCCCACATAAAAAAGGCCGCGACTCCAACCCGGAGCCGCGGCCGTTCTTCCACTCGATTCGATTTAGTATTTGGGAACGCTGGGGTCGACCTGATCGCTCCAGGCCAGGATGCCGCCCTTCATATTCCGGACGTGCTCGAAGCCCGCCGCCTTGAAGACGCCACAGGCGCGGGCGCTGCGCATGCCGCTCTTGCAGTGGATGACGATGTCAGCCGACTTATCGAACTCGTCCAACCGCTGTCCCACTTGTCCCAGTGGCACCAGGATTGCGCCGGGGATATTGCAGATCTGGTATTCGTGGGGTTCGCGCACGTCGATGAGCACAAAATTATCGCCGCGATCCAGTTTCTCTTTTACTTCGGTTACTTCGATTTCGCCTTCGTTCACCTTTGTCTCCTGCTTCGGAGCCTCCGTTTGCTGGGACACTCCGCAGAATTGATGGTAATCGATCAGTTGCGTGATTGTCCGGTGGTCGCCGCAGATCGGGCACTCCGGATTCTTGCGCAGCTTGAGCTCGCGGAAGCGCATGCCGAGCGCGTCGTAAAGCATCAGGCGTCCGATCAGCGGTTCGCCGATTCCGAGAATCAGTTTCACGGCTTCAGTGGCCTGAATCAGGCCGATGGTGCCCGGCAGAATTCCCAACACCCCGCCCTCCGCGCAACTCGGCACCAGGCCGGGAGGCGGCGGTTCCGGGTACAGGCAGCGATAGCAGGGTCCGCCCTCGGTAGCAAAAATAGTAGCCTGCCCTTCAAAGCGGAAAATGGAGCCGTACACGTTCGGCTTATTCAGCAGCACGCAAGCGTCGTTCACCAGATAGCGGGTGGGGAAATTGTCCGTGCCATCCACCACCATGTCGTAATCTTTGATGATCTCGAGCGCGTTCTCGCTGGTCAGCGCGACCTCGTGCTTCACGATCTCCACGTGCGGATTGATGGCCAGCATCTTCTCCGATGCCGATTCAATCTTGGGCCGTCCCACGTCCTTCGTGAAGTGGATCACCTGCCGCTGCAGGTTGGTAAAGTCCACCACGTCGAAATCCACCAGGCCGATCTTGCCCACACCCGCCGCGGCCAGGTACAGGCCGAGCGGTGCGCCCAACCCCCCGGTGCCCACCAGTAGGACTTTGGCGGCCTTCAATTTCAACTGGCCTTCCATGCCCACTTCCGGCACGATCAGGTGGCGCGAATAACGGAGAATTTCGTCTTTCGAAAGCGTCAATTCCTGCCTCCAGCCGTGCCTCCGGCAATCGAGGGCACCAGCGATAGCGTGTCGGTGTCAGTCGTCGCCGCCGTGTCTTTCCCGATGTAGCGGATATCTTCGTCGTTCAGGTAGACGTTGACGAAGCTGCGCAGCTTGCCTTCATCGGTGAAAATCTGCTTGCGCAAATCGGGATACTCGGTGGTTAGCCGCGTCAGCACTTCGCCTACGGTACCGCCCGGGACGGTGACGGAGTCCAGCTTGCCGGTGAATTGACGCAGCGGCGTCGGAATCAAAATCTTGGCCATGTTAGTAAGTTAGCTCCTCTTTGGGCGCGTCGGTTTGGTCGAAATTGGGCAGAAAGCTGTTGGCGTGGTCGAACTCGCCCCTCTTGATCGAAAGCACGACGAACGAATACCACGGACACGAATTCTGCAAATCAGTTTTGGAGAAATAAGCGTCGCAATCGGGGTGCGAATGGTAGATCCCGATCAGGTCCATTTTGCGTTCCCGTGCCGCCTTATCGGCTGCAAGCAGGTCTTCGGGACGCAGTTCGTAGCGTGCCGCCTGCGCGCCCTCGAAGGCGTTCTGCAACGCGATGGCTTCGCGCACCGTTTTGGTTTCCCCGTCGGTAGAGCCCAGCATGGCTCCGCAGCATTCGTTCGGATAGCTGGCGCGCGCGTGGGCCACCATGGCAGCCCAGGGTTCGTTCTCGATATGGATCATGCGGCCTTTAGTCCTGGTCCCAGAAGTTCTCGCTGAGGTATTTCTCGGCGCTGTCGCAGAGAATCGTCACGATGGTCGCGGTCTCGCCGCGAGCCGAGATCTCGCGTGCCAGCAGGGTCGCCGCGTGCACGTTGCAGCCCGAAGAAATGCCGACCAGCAGCCCCTCTTCGCGCGCCAGGCGACGCACCATATGGTACGCGTCTTCGGTCTCGATCCACAAATTGCCGTCCGCCATCGTATCGTCGTAGAAGCCGGGGCGGATTGCAGTTGGCATATGCTTCAAACCTTCCAGTCCATGGAAGCCGCTCGAAGGCTGCGCCGAATAGCATTTCACATCCGGCAGGTCGCGGCGCAGGCGGCGCGTTGTGCCCGTAAAGGTTCCGCTGGTTCCCATGGCCGCCACGAAATGCGTGATCGCGCCATTCGTCTGGTCGATGATTTCCGGCCCGGTGCCCTCGAAGTGCGCCTTCCAGTTGGCGGGATTATTGTACTGATCGGGGTAAAAGTAGCGGTCCGGATCTTCCATATAGATCTGGCGCACCATGCGTATGGCGCCGTCGGAACTCTCGTTCGGATCGCTAAAAACCGTCTCCGCACCGTACGCTTTGAGAATCCGCTTGCGCTCTTCGCTGGCGTTGCCGGGCAACACCAGTTTCACCTTGTACCCGCGGTTGGCGCCGATCATCGCGTAGGCGATGCCGGTGTTCCCGCTGGTGGAATCCAGGATCGTGCGGTCGTGGTTGAGCTTGCCCGAACGCTCGCCGTCCAGCACCATGTTGAGCGCTGCACGGTCCTTGACGCTGCCGCCAGGATTGAAATATTCGGCCTTACCGAATATCTCGACCCCCGGAAATTCGAGCGGAATTCTCTCCAGGCGAAGTAGGGGAGTATTACCGACCGTCGCGAGCAGAGGCTCGGCTTCGGTGCGTGCCAGTCTTGGAAGTGGAAGTGCGTTGGCCATAGCCACCTAATTCGATTCAGAGGCAGGCTGGCAGGATGCGGATATTCTATGCTTTTGGAAGCAAAGGGATTAGACAGCCTTCTGAGTACCTAAGATTATACTGATCACCCCAATCCCTGTCAAGATAGGGGTGAAGGGTGCGATTCTTCGCGGCTCTCGTCGGCCAGCATTCCCGATCTGCGTTTCCGCCGTGGTTTACAATACCGTAATCATGGTTCAGCGGCGTTCCTTCCTCGTGTCCGCGTGGCTTCTCGCGGTCTTGATCCCGGTGTCGTTTGCTCAAACCAAGCGACCCCTCAACCACGGCGACTATGACAGCTGGCGTTCCATCTCCGCAGAACGCCTTTCCAACGACGGCAAATTTCTGATCTACGCCGTCTTTCCGCAGGAAGGCGATGGCGAGATCGTGATCCGCAATCTGGTCACCGGCAAAGAGCAGCGCGAACCTGGCGGCGTGCGGCCCGCGCCGGTCCAAGCCACGGACGAAGGCCCGGCAGCTCCGGCGCGCACCGCGACCATCGAATTCTCCGCCGACAGCAAGACCGTAGTCTTCTCCACCTTCCCTTCAAAGGCCGAGAGCGATAAGGCCAGGAAGGACAAGAAGTCCGCTCCCAAGGACGCGATGGTGATCGTCGAGCTTGCGTCCGGCAAGGCCACGCGCATCGAGCGCGTCAAGCGCTTTGCCATGCCCGACAAGGCCTCGGGTCTGCTCGTGTACCTGAAGGAAGGACCCGACGCGCCTGCCGGAGGAACGAACGCTGCCATTCCTCCAGCGGTTCCCGGTGATCAGCAGGGCGACCAGCAGGGCGGACGTGGTGGGCGCGGTGGCGCTGCCGGCGGTGCGGGCCGCGGAGCGCGCGCCGAGTTCGGCAGCGACATGATGGTGCGCAATCTGGCCGATGCGGCCGAACGCACGGTGACCGACGTGGTGGAGTTCACGCTCACCGAAGACGGCAAACAAATTGTCTACGCCGTGAGCGCGCGCGATAGCGCTAGGAACGGCGTCTTCGCTCTGAAGCCCGGCACTGCCGACGCTCCGGTCGCGCTGCTCGAAGGCAAGGGGAAATATCAGAAACTCACCTGGGATGAAAATCAAACGCAAGTCGCGTTCCTCAGCGACCGCGACGATTCCGCCGCCAAGCAGCCCAAATTGAAGCTCTATCGCTGGGACCGTCAGGCCGCCGCTGCCAGCGTGCTGGCCGATGCCTCCACTCCGGGTTTCCGTCAGGAATTCGTGATCAGCGACAAGGGCAATATCACTTTCTCTAAGGACGGCACGCGCGTCTTCTTTGCCTGCGCGCCGCCTCCGCCCGCGCCGAAAGATCCGGCCATCGAGGAACCCGCCGAGGACACCAAAGCCGTCGTCGATCTCTGGAGCTATAAAGACGATTACGTGCAGCCCATGCAGAAGGTGCGCGCAGAGCGCGATCGCAATCGCACCTTCACCGCCACCTATCTGATTCCGGAACGGAAGATCGTGCAACTTGCCGATGCCGCGATGGAGACCGTTACGCCCTCCGAAAGCGCCCAGTGGATGATCGGCACCGACGACCGCGAGTACCGCCCCCTGGGCGATTTCGACGAGCGTTATTCCGACGCGTATCTGATCGACGCCACCACCGGCGCGCGCACCCTGCTCGCCAAGAAACAGCGCGGCACCATGACGTGGTCGCCCAACGGCCGCCACCTGCTCTACTTCGATGGCAAGGACTGGAACACGGTCTCGGTTCCGGATGGCAAGAAGGCCAACCTGACCGCCGGCGTCGCATCCAAGTTCTTCAACGAGGACACCGATACGCCGGGTACGCCGGGTCCTTATGGCACCGGGGGGTGGACCAAAGACGGCAAGGGTGTTCTGCTCTACGATCGCTACGATATCTGGCGCGTCGGGCCGGATGGTACGGGCGCCAGGAACATCACATCCGGCTATGGCCGCGCGCACAATTTGCGGTTGCGCTACATTCGCACCGAGGCCGAGAATCCGCGCGAACGCTGGATCGATGGAACTAAACCGGTGATGCTGCAGGCCGAGAGTCTCAAGACCTTCGAGACGGGCTTCTTCCGCGCGTCGCTCGAAGGCGGCGAACCCAAGCAACTCCTCATGTCGCCGAAGTACATGACCGCCCCGGTGAAGGCCAAGGACGCCGATGTCTACCTGCTCACCGCGCAGACTTTCAGCGAATTCCCCGATCTCGTGGTCACCGACGGCACGTTCAAGGAACTGCGCAAAGTGTCCGACGCCAATCCGCAGAAGGCCAACCTGCTGTGGGGCACTTCGGAAGTCGTGCAGTTCAAGAATTCCGACGGCGTGGCGCTGACAGGCGCGCTCTACAAGCCTGCCAATTTCGATCCGTCGAAGAAGTATCCGCTGATGGTTTACATCTACGAACGGCTGACGCAGTCGGTGAACCGCTTCGTGGATCCGCGCCCCAGCCACAACATCAATCTCAGCTACTACACCAGCAACGGCTATCTGGTTTTCACGCCCGATATCGTATACACCACCGGCTTCCCGGGACAGAGCGCGCTCAAGTGCGTGCTGCCCGGCGTGCAATCGATTGTCGAGAAGGGCTACGTCAATGAGGATGCTATCGGCATTCAGGGGCACAGTTGGGGCGGCTATCAGATCGCGTACATGGTGACGCAGACCAAACGCTTCCGCGCCGTGGCCGCGGGTGCGCCGGTCGCCAACATGATCTCCGCCTACGATGGCATTCGCTGGGGCACCGGCATGCCCCGACAGTTCCAATACGAGCGCACGCAGAGCCGCATCGGCGGTTCCCTCTGGCAGTACCCTACGCGCTTCATCGAAAACTCGCCGATCTTCTGGGCGGATAAAGTGCAGACTCCCGTCATGCTGTTGCACAACGATGGCGACGATGCAGTGCCGTGGTATCAGGGTGTGGAGTTCTATCTAGCGCTCCGCCGCCTCGGCAAGGAGGTCTACCTTTTCGATTACAACGGCGAGCCGCATGGACTGCGCAAACGCCCCAATCAGAAGGACTACACCATCCGCCTCCAGCAGTATTTCGACCACTATTTGAAAGGCGCGCCCGCCCCGGCCTGGATGGAAAAAGGCGTGCCATATATCGAGCGAGAGCGCACCGAGCTCTCACTGCAGAAGTAGGACGAGTACGAGCCCCATCAGAGCCGCGACCGTGAGGGAGCGGTTGCTAACTTGCCTTGGGAGCCGTATGCCGGCCGCTCCCTCACGGTCGCG
>JBDTPR010000173.1:0-10937 GCA_039932635.1 Candidatus Solibacter sp. | reverse complement strand
GGATTGAGGTGTGACGATCATCCGGGAATCAGTGTCGCGCGACCGCACGACGACGAGAGGGATCGAACATACCCGTGACTGCATTGCCGTCGCCGGCGGCGCCAGGGTCGGGCCAACCATGGCAAGCCTCCCAAATGGCTGAGTTCTTGTCCAAGGCTGATCCAGTCGCGGCAGAATCGGTTTCAGGTGCGGCATCGCCTGAAAGTTCTGCGCGGACGCCGCGCATGGCACGAGGGCTAGCAGTAACCGTAGTCTCATCAGATGCCTCTTAGGGACAATTGTAGCGGTAATCCGGCATCAAAGAACCCGTTCACCGACCGACTCAGCGCGACAATCCTGACGAAAGGCTTGCCGTGTGCTAAATGGGATGTATGCATCCGGTATCGTTCGCAGCTCCGTGGGACAAGTCGCTGAAGGTATCTACTTCGCTCGTGGGCGCCTTGCTCTTTTCCTTGATGTTCCTCATGCCCTCGGCAACGACCTGGCAATGGCTGGTGAAATTCGGACTACTGCTTTTGGTGGCGGGCACTGCCGCGTGGGCTCCCCGGTCGTATGCCATCGACGGCGAGCAACTGATTGTGCGGCGCTTCATCGGGAGTGTTCGCATATCTCTCGCCGGTCTCAAGAGCGCCCAATTGCTGGAGCGCAGCGCGCTTGGCGACGTCGTACGGGTCTGGGCTGTCGGCGGGTTCTTCGGGTGCTACGGGCGCTTCCTCAATGGCCTCGAAAGTCAGACCTGGTACGTCACGGACCGGCAATCATGTATCCGCCTCGAGTGCGCCGCGGGAGTCGTGGTCATCAGCCCTGCCGATCCCGCGGCCTGTCTCGCGGCGATCGTCCTCCTCTAAGTCACAGCCACGCCCCCCGAGCTACCGGGTGCGGTATCATGCCTTAGGAAAATCAAGCATGCGCGTGCCAATCGGGAGCGGTGGTTGGTATCTCTGTGAGCGGAGAGACCAGCAGGACGGGAAATTTACGGAGTTGCGGGCAAGCAAGACGCTCGCGCTGCAATTGGCCAAGCAGTTTCGCGGCGATTTGTCTGCCACAAGCGCACTACGCGGCCTGCTCGGCCATGCATTTCCACCATTGAGCGACACAGCGCTCGCCGAGGAAGTGGCGTCGCGATTGACCAGCGGCGTATGGGTGGCGCGGCGCCGCGGTGCCCAATGGTCGCCCACGATTCGCGAGAGGGCCCAGCAGGCAATCCAGGCGGCTCCCAGCGAAAGCCGGCGGTCGGCGGCAGTTTCGCGGCCGGCAGGTCCGCCTCCCGACCCGCCTCTGTTTCCCGACGATATCGATGCGGGTGCAATCGCGGCGGCGCAAAAAGAGGCGGCCGCTCTGGGTCTCCCGTTTTGCGAAGAATGCCTCAAGGCGCAGTTGGCGGCAGCCAGGTAGCTCATGCCCGATGCCAATCTGGAGCGAGTTCTCGATGCACTCTGGCCGCCCGGCATGCCAGGCCACACGGCGGTCTTCGCGATCGTGGACGGCGCACGCAGTGAACGCATCTATGGGGCGGTGCGCGGAACGTTTCTGCCCAAGGATTGCCTATATTCCGGCGACCTGCCGTGGCAGCTTCAGATGACCGCGCCCTACCTGATACGACTGGAGCGCGACGACCGCTTCACGGAATTTCTGATCCGCACTGGCTGGGGCGACAGTTGGGCGACGTTCCTGCGCACCGAAACCGGCATCAAACAATTGCGGCGCCACCTCCGCGAGTTCCTGCGCGTGCGCGACGAAGCCGGCAAGCGTTTGATTTTCCGGTACTACGATCCGCGCATCCTGCGGGTCTATCTGCCGACGTGCTGGCCGGGTGAACTCAATACCTTCTTCGGGCCGATTAGCGCCTTCATCACGGAAGGCGAAGCCGAGGGAGAGATCCTGGAATTCCGCAACCAGGAGGGCACGCTCTCCGTAATTACGCCTCCGGCAGCGTCACCGTGAAGCGACTCCCGCGTCCCACCTCGCTGGCGCATTCCACCGTGCCGCGGTGGGATTCCGCGATCCACTGCACAATGGCGAGACCCAAGCCGAAGCCGCCATCCTTCCGTGACCGCGCCTCGCTTGTCCGGTAGAAGCGTTCGAAGACGCGCAGCTTATCGCCGGACGTAATCCCGATCCCCGTGTCCGCCACTACCAGGCGCACGCCGCCGCCTTCGCGCCGCACGCTTGCCGACACCTTGCCGCCCGGGGGCGTGTAGCGGATCGCGTTCTCCAGGAGATTCACCGTGAGCCGCCGCAGCAGTTCCTCGTCGCCGGTGAATTGCAGATCGCCTCCGGCCGCGCATTCCAGATGCACGCCGCGCGCGCCCGCCAGTCCCTGCACTCCGCGGCAACACTCCGCCACGAGTTCGTTCAAATAGAAACTCTGCGTGCGCAGCACTACGTGACCGGCATCGGCGCGCGCCAGATTCAGCAGATCGTCGATCAGCCGCGAGACGCGCCGCGACTCATCCAGGATGATGCCCAACGATTCACGGTACTCCGCCGCGCTGCGCTCCCGCGAGAGCGCCACGTCGGCCTCGCCGCGAATTACGGCGACCGGCGTGCGCAGTTCGTGCGATGCGTCGGCCACGAAGCGGCGCATGGTGTCGAAGCTCCGATCCAGCCGGGAGAGTAACTCGTTGAAACTGGTCACCAGCGTCGCCACTTCTTCGGCCGCGCCCGCAATTTCCAGGCGCGTTTCCAAATTGCTCTCCGTGATGTGCCGCGCCTGCCCCGCCACGCGCTCCAGCGGTCGCAGTCCGCGCGTCGCCAGCCAGTATCCGCCGATCCCCGCCGCCAGCAGAATCAGCGGCAGCGCCACCAGGATTACGCGGCGCACCACCGCCAACTCCGCTTCAATGGCATCCCCCGGCGCGCTCACTTCGATGGTGTACCCCGGCACAGTGCGCGTGGTCCGGCGCGCCCGCGCGTCCGGCGCCGCGGGTGCGCTGGTCGCCAGCACGCGATCCCCTTTGCGGATGGTCACCGCGTCGCCGTGCAGCTTCATCTCGCTGATCACTTCGCGGGCCGCGCTCAATTCGTCGCCATGCATCTCGTGCAATTCATCGGGGAAGAGGACCGCCGCGGTATCGGCTTCGGATGCCAGGCGCCCGTCCACATGCGTGGTCAGGGAGCGGGCCAGTTCGCCGTAAAGGAATGCACTGAACACGGCGAATAGCAGCGTGAAGAACGCCAGATACAAGACCGTGAGCTGCGTACGCAGACTGCGCATCATTCGGCTCCCTGCGACTGCGCGCTCAGTATGTAGCCCTCGCCGCGCCGGGTATGGATCAGCCGCGTCGCACCGCCCGCGTCCAGCTTCGCGCGCAGCCTCTTCACATACACGTCGATCACATTTGTGAACGCATCGAAGCTCTCGTCCCAAACATGCTGCGCGATTGCCTCGCGGCCCACCACGCGGTCCTGATGCAACAGCAGGAATTCGAGCAGCGCGTATTCTTTCGCGGTGAGGCTGATCGGCCGCGCGCCGCGCGACACCGCATGGCTCGCCGTATTCAAGGTTAGATCCGCCGCGTGCAGCATTTCGGGGCGCGGCACGCCGGAGCGCCGCGACAACGCACGCAGGCGCGCCAGCAGTTCCTTGAAGTCGAAAGGCTTCACCAGGTAATCGTCGGCGCCCGCATCCAGGCCGGCCACTCGATCGTCGATTGCGTCGCGCGCGGTCAGCATCAGGATCGGCGCGCGGAACCCGCCCGCGCGGAGTTCGCGGCACACGGCGTGGCCGTTTTTTCCCGGCAGCATCACGTCCAGCACCACCAGGTCGTACTGGGATATCGCGGCCTGATACAGCGCTGCGTCGCCGTCCGCCGCCACGTCCACCGCGTAGGAGTGCTCGCGCAGACCTTTGGCGACAAATCCCGCAACACGTGTTTCGTCTTCCACCAGGAGTACGCGCACCTTTCCATTCTGACGCGTGCCTCATGAACGCACAATGAACGGCTTTTACAACTTATTTACATCGCGAACAAGACAGCCCGCCGCGGCGTCGCTACCATCGAAACGAGGGTGCTGCCTTGGGGTCTCTTCCGGTACTTCGTCAAGCCGCCGACAGCTCGGATTGGACGTGGCAGCTGGTGACGATTTGCGAACGCGTGGCAGCCTTCTTTCTCCTGCTGTTGGCTCTTCCCCTGCTTGCGCTCTGCGCCATTGTACTCGGCATGCGCGCGCGGCGTTTCCCCCTGATCGCGCACCGGCGCGTGGGTTGGCGGGGCGGCGATCTATGGATGCTCAAGCTGCGCACCATGTGGCCGGAGGCCGCACATAGCGGTGGGCTACGTTTCAAGATCGAATACATCGACGACGAAACCGGGCCCGAGCGGAAGAGCGCCGGCGATGCGCGCGTCTCCAGCCGTTTTGCGCGCTTCTGCCGCCGTCATTCTATCGACGAACTCCCGCAACTCTGGCACGTCCTCTCCGGTGAGATGTCGCTGGTGGGACCGCGCCCCATTACCGCGCGCGAGTCGGAGCGCTATTACGGCGTGCATGCCGCCGAGGTCCTCCAGGTGAAGCCCGGACTGGCGGGCCTATGGCAGGTCTCCGGGCGCAATCGCCTGACTTATGCAGAACGCTGCCAGTTGGATCTGCGCCTGGTGCGCGAGCGCAGCGTCCCCCTCTACTGCCTGATTCTACTGCGCACACTGCCCGAAGTCTTCAGCGGCGAAAATTCCTGGTGACACTCCGCCCCGGGATGTGGAATCCTGAGTGCGAGGTGCGCCATGGCTTGCGATCCCGAGACGCTGCGACAAGCTCCCCTGTTTGCCTTGCTGGACGATGATGAGATCGCGGTCCTGGCCAGCCAGGTCGAGGTGAAAACCTTTGCGCCGCGTCAGCGCATCTACCGCGCGGGGGAAGCCGGGGGCCGCGGTTATATCGTCGTCTCCGGCCAGGTGCGCGTGTCCACGGTGGACGAAGACCAGCAGGAAGTCCTGGTCGATCAACCTGCCGTCGGCGAGTTCTTCGGCTTCGCCTCCATGCTGGATCAGACGCCGCACCAGACCAGCGCCGCGGCCGATGGCGAGGCGGTCTGCATAGAGGTGGACCGCAACGACATCACGGTGCTGCTGGAGCGCAAGCCGCATGCCGGCATGGACATGCTCGCCGTGCTCGGCAAGCAATATCACGGCTCTCAGAAACTGATTCGCCTGCGCTCCATGCGAAATCCCAACGAAGTGATCGAAGAGCAGAGCACGATCGGCAATCACATTGCCGATGGGGTGGCGCGTTTCGGCGGCTCGTGGACTTTCATCATCACTTTCGGACTCATCCTGGTGACTTACACCGCCATCAATATCTGGCTCCGGCAGAAGGCGTGGGATCCGTACCCGTTCATCCTGCTCAACCTGTTCCTCTCCATGCTCGCCGCCGTGCAGGCTCCGGTGATCATGATGAGCCAGAACCGGCAGGACGCCAAGGACCGTCTGCGCGGCGAACTCGATTACGCCGTCAATCGCCGCGCCGAGGCCGAGATCCAGGGCCTGGCGCGCAAGCTCAATCTCCTCGGCGAGAAACTCGAAGACGTGGAAGATCTTGTGCGGGAGTTCAAAGGCCCGCGCTAACGTCATCGTTAAATCCGAACCCAAATGCAATATATTGGTTGGCATGAATCGTAGGGCACTTTTGCGATCCGCGGTCTCGGCCGCCGGACTCTCCGCGGCCTCCCGTCAGGTGGCGCATGCCGCCATTCCCAAGATGAAGATCACTCGCGTACGGGTCTACTCCCCCGAACGCCCCAATCCGCTCTTCAACCAGAGCGACCTTGTCGTCACCGTGGAAACCGACGCCGGCATCACCGGCATTGGCGAAGGCGGCTCGCGCGACACCATCGAGCAGTCGGCCGGCCGCCTGATCGGTCAGGACCCGCAGTACATCGAGCGTCTCTGGCAGGACATGACGCGCGCCTTCTTCTACCCTCCGGGGCGCGAAAAGATCCACGGCATCGGGGCGCTCGATCTTGCCCTATGGGATATCAAAGGGAAGGTTCTCGGACGCCCGGTCCACTCGCTGCTCGGCGGCATGGCGCGCAACTACTGCGAATGCTACCCCACCGGCGGAGTCATCCCCGGTATACGCCCTGGGATGAGTGTGCAGGAGCGTGCCCGCGCCACCATGGAGGCCGGTTTCCGCGCCTACCGCTCCGGCGCCGCCGACGCTCCCGCGAACGGTCCCTACAACACTCACGAGCGGCTCAATCGGCTCTACGAAGAGAGCGTGCAGGCGCGCGAAGGGGTCGGTAAGAATGGCGATTGGTGCGTCGATTTCCACCAGCGCTTCGACCTTGCCGACGCGATTCGCGGCTGCGACCTGATTAAAGACCTGGCTCCCTACTTTGTCGAAGATCCGGTGCGCGACGAGGCTTTCCGCGAGGACATCCCGCTGCTCCGCCGCACCGCCAAAGTGCCGCTCGCCGCGGGCGAGGAATGGGGCTACCGCTGGGACTTCCATAAGCTGGTGGAGAACCACGATATCGATTACATCCGCGCCACCCTACCCAACGTCGGCGGCATTACAGAGATGATGAAGATCGCGGCCATCTGCGAAACTCATTTTGTCGGCATCATCCCGCACTTTACCGGACCGATTGCGACTGCGGCGATCGTGAACGCGCTGGGTACCTTCTCCGGGCCCTTGCTGGTGGAGTTCACTTACGCCGGCCGGACGATTCCGCATCTGCCGGTGTGGCTCGATTACCGCAACGGCAAGCTCTATCCCAACGACCGGCCTGGCTTGGGAGTGGAGTTAGATCTCAAGCCCCTCAAGCTGGTAACTGAGATAACTCAGCCCATAACTGCCAGGGCGCAAACTTACTTCCGGCCCGACGGCTCGATTACGAATTGGTAGGACGTCGCGAATTCCCGCCGCGTGGTATAGTCGTAAATCTTGAGACCTTATTATCCGGTTTTCCTCCGGCTGATCGCTTTGATCTCAGCCCTGCCGGCCCTTGTCTTTGGCCTGACTCCATCGAGTGTCACACTCACCGCCACGCCCAACCCCGCCATGTACGGCCAACCGGTCATCATGACGGCCAGCGTAACGACCGGCGCCACGGGAAGTGTGACGTTCTACGACGGGCAGACCGTGCTCGGACTGGCGGCGGTCTCCGCCGGCCAGGCGGTGTTCACCACCCGCATGCTCACTACGGGCGCCCGGTCCCTCCGCGCCTACTACGCCGGCGATCTCACGTACGATCCCTCGACTTCCGCCTCAATTGCGCAGACCGTCAATTCCGGAGTCTCGATCGGCCTTCGCCGTCCCGTGACGTATCCCTCTGCCTCGAGCATCCTCTCGCTGGCCACCGGCGACTTTAATGGCGATGGCAAACTCGACTTCGTCGCCGGGAACTATTCCTACACCGGCGTCACGGTGTTTCTCGGCAATGGCGATGGCACTTTCCCCGCCGGTGTCATATACCCTACCCCCAGCTACACGTATTCCGTTGTAGTATTCGATTTCAACGCGGATGGCAAACTCGATATCGCCGCCGCCAACCGCACTACCAGCAATGTGAGCGTGCTGCTCGGCAACGGCGACGGCACCTTTCAGAGCGCGGTAAACTACGCCGCCATCATCAGTCCTTGGAGCATGGCAATCGGCGACTTCAACCGCGACGGCAAAGTCGATCTCGTCATCACCTCCATTAGCAGCGCCAATCTCGCCATTCTGCCCGGCAACGGCGACGGCACCTTCCGCGCGCCTTCCCTGATCCCGGTGGGCGCCAGCCAATACGCTGTCGCCGTAGGCGACCTCGACGGCGATGGCAAAGCCGATCTGATCTTGGGCGCCTCCTCCAACGTCCACGTCCTTACCGGCAACGGCGATGGGACGTTTGCCGCTGCCGTAATCTATGCAGCCAATTATTCTGTCTACGCCCTGGCTGTCGTCGATCTCGACGGCGACGGCAAACCCGATGTAGCAGGCGCCTCTACTAGCTATGGCGCCTTCGTTCTGATGGGCAATGGTAACGGCACATTGCGGGCTGCGACGTTCCTGCCTGGCTACTACACCTACTCGCTTCTGGTTGTGGATGGCGATGGCGACGGCAAGCCAGACATTTTCGTGGGCCATAGCAGCGGCGGTTCCGCCACGGTGTCGTTTCTCGGCGGTAATGGGGACGGATCTTTCCGGGCGCCGGTAACGTACAGCGCCAACCGCAACTCTTCTACCTTGGCGAGCGGCGATTTCAACGGCGATGGCAAAGTAGATGTGATCTCCGGGGACGCCAACACTACCGGCGTCGTCGTGTTTCTAGGCGGCGCTGTCCCCGATCTCTCCCTCGCAGTCGCCCGCACCTCCGGCTTCACTCAGGGGCAGCAGAGCGCCGCCTACAATATCACCGTCACCAATAGTGGAGAAGTTCCCACTTCCGGAGCTATCGGCGTGGTCGTCAACCTGCCGGCCGGACTCACCGCCACCAGCCTTTCCGGCGCGGGGTGGACGTGCGTGCTGGCCAATCTCGCATGCGCCCGATCGGACTCGCTTGCCGTGGGTGCCAGCTTCGCTATCGCTGCCCGCGTCAATGTCTCCGCCGCGCTGAGCGGCAATGTCACCAGCACCTTCACGGTATCCGGCGGAGGCGATCAGAATTCCGCCAACAACGCCGTCTCCGACACCACCTTCATCCGCTATTCCACCGGCACCACACTTTTCGCCTCGCCCAATCCCGCCACGCTGAGCGCTCCTGTCACCCTCACCGCTTACGTTAGCGGTTCCGGCGCCGGTGTAGTCTCGTTCTACGACGGCGCGACATGGCTCGGCGCAACCACTCTCTCCAGTGGCCAGGCAGTGCTCACCACACGCCTGCTTCCGTCCGGCGGGCGCACTCTGCGCGCCTCCTACGCCGGCGACGTCAATTACGGTCCCAGCCTTTCGGCCACGGTCAACCTCACGGTGAATGCCGTGCAGGGCAACAGCGCGACCGCTCCGTCGAGCATTGCCCTGGGCACCGCTTCCGCGTTCCTTGCGGCGGCCGATCTTAACGCCGATGGCCGCGCCGATCTCATTCGCATCAACAACGTGAATTCGCCAGGTATCTCCGTGGCGCTCGCCAATGGCGACGGCACTTTCCAGCCCGCGGTCACCTACGCTGTCTCCAGCGCCAACCGCGTCTCCGTCGCCGACTTCAACGGCGACGGCAAGCCTGATCTTCTGGTTGCGAACTACAGCGGCTTCGCCCTCCTTCCCGGTAACGGCAACGGTACCTTCGGCGCCGCCGTGCAACTTGCCGGCCTCACCTCCAGCAATTCGGTTTACTCCGTTATCGGCGATTACAACGGCGACGCCAAGCCCGATATTCTGGGAAGTTCCGGGTCGGTCGTCTGGCTCATCCTCGGCAACGGCGATGGCACCTTCCAGCCCCCCCAGGGCATTCCAACCAACTCCGTCTACTTCAATTTCATCCTGGCCGCCGACATGAACGTCGATGGCAAACTCGACGTCGTGCTCGCCGATAACAATTCCACCCCCAACGCCTACGTGATGCTCGGTAACGGCGATGGCACCTTTCAGAGTGCCACCGTCATCGCTACCGGGGCCACCTATGCGAACAGTATGACGCTCGGCGATTTCAATAACGACGGCAAGCCAGACCTCGCCGCAATCTCCTGGAACGGTATCGCTCTACTGCTGGGCAACGGCGACGGTACCCTCCAAACGGCCCACAATTCCCAGCTTGCCATCACCCCGGGTGCCTGCTCCACCGCCGGCGATTTCAACGGCGATGGCAAGCTCGATATCGCCTATTGCGGCTACTACGAGGGGCGTAGCGCGATCGCGTTCGGCCTTGGCGACGGCACTTTCCAATATATGGGCTACGGCGTCAGCGCGACCTTCTCGATTGCCAGCGGCAATGCCGGCAATATCGTCATCGGCGACTTCAACGGCGATGGCCGGCCAGATTTTGTCGTCGCCGGCGGCAGTGCCAATGTCTACGCGTTCTTCGGCGCGCAGACTTCCGGCCTCACCGTCACCACCACTCACAGCCCCAACTTCATCGCTGGTTCAGCGGCGTGGTACAAGTTCACCATTACCAACCCCTCCTTCTACCCCACTACCGGAATCATCACCTTCACCGATACCGTGCCCCCCGGAATTACGGCGACCGCCTTCGCCGCCCAAGGCTGGACGTGTATCACCAACACGCTCACCTGTACGCGTAGCGATGTCTTGGGTAACGGCCAAAGTTTCCCCGCGATCACCATGTACGTCACCCTGTCCGCCGGGTCCATCCCGACCCTGCTGACCAACCGCGCCAGCGTCACCGCAGGCGGCATCACCAACAATTTCACCGACACACTGCGCAGTGTCGCGCTCGCCACTGCCTCGCTAAGTGCGACACCTAATCCATACACTCTGGGACAAGCCGTGACACTTGGAAGCGGTACGAGCCCCGCCGTCACGGGCCGCGTTCTCTTCTCCTATGATGGTGTGCCCATCGGTAGCGGCAATCTCACCAACGGCGCCACCCAGCTCTTCACCTTCATGCTGCCCGCCGGTGGCCGCGCGCTTCGCGCCACGTATTCCGGTGACAGCCAGTATGGCCCCGCGGTCTCACCGGCCGTTTCGTTGATCGGGCGTGCCTCTCCCGCCAGTGGTCTATCCGTCGCTGCCACGTACGCTGCCGGCGCCGGTCCCAAAGCCATCGCATACGCCGATTTCAACCGCGATGGCAAGCTCGATCTGGTCACCGCCAACTTCACCGCCAACACCGTCAGCGTCCTCCTTGGCGTGGGCGACGGCAGCTTCAGCGCCAAGATCGATTACAACGCCGGCACCGGACCCATTTCCCTCGTCACCGGCGATTTCAACAGCGACGGCATTGCCGATATCGCTGTCGCTAACCAGACCAGCAACGACGTCAGCATACTGGCCGGTACCGGCACGGGCGCCTTCAGCGCCGCGGTCAGCGTTCCCACCCTCACCGGGCCGTTCGCCCTCTC
>JBDTPR010000172.1:0-10986 GCA_039932635.1 Candidatus Solibacter sp. | reverse complement strand
GTGTTCGGCCAGTCGCAGGCCGCGGCGCTGGAGGCGGAGGGCAAGACCGGCATCATTTTCAATTCCACCTATACAAACTTCTGGCAAGGCGCGATGGCGTGGGCCGGTTGGTGGCACAATCAGGTCGGCCTGCTCACCGAGGTGGCCAGCGCGCGCATCGCCACGCCGGTAGTGCAACTCAAGGCTACGCCGGGCGGCGCTTCCACAGCTTCCGCCACGGGCGGCCGTGGCGCCACTGGAGCCGCCGTACCCTCCGAATTCGAGAACGATCGCCGTCGCGCCTTCGAGCGGCCGGACGATCCGCTGCCCGCCCCACGCGACATCACCCCGCGCACCGAGTATCCCCGGCCGTGGCTCGGCGGACGCTGGACGCTGCGCGACATCGTGGACTACGAATTGATCGCCACCAACGCGCTGCTGGAGACCGCCGCCGACAGCCGCGAGACCCTGCTGAAGCAGATCTACGCGATTAATCGGAACACCATCGAGGCAGGGAAGCGGGGCGAACTCGGGCAGGACAAGGAGAAGACGTTTGCCATCCTCATTCCCACGGATGGCCAGCACGATGCGAACGAAGCGGTCGAACTGGTGGACAAACTGCTGATCGCCGGCGTCGAGGTGTACCGCGCACAGCAGGGCTTCAAGCAGGATGACAAAACGTACGCGGTCGGGACGTTCGTCATTCCGTTCACGCAGGTGTTCGCGCGCTATGCCAAGGATCTGCTGGAAAAGCAGACGTACCCCGAAGTGCGGCGCTCGCCCGGCGCGCCCGCGGAGGCTCCTTACGATGTCTCGGCGTGGTCGCTCGGGATGCAGTTTGGGGTGAAGACCGATTTCGCCAAGACCGCGCTCGCGACCTTCCCCATGGAGAAGTTGACCGCGACTCCGAAATTCGTTTTGACGGCCAGCAGCAGCGCAGGAACATGGCGCTTTCCTTATAACGGTGCGGTCTCCGCGCAGGTGGTGAATCGACTGTTGAAGGCCGGCGCTAAGGTGAGCCTCACGAAGGCGGAAGCTGGCAGCGTGCCTTATGTGATCGCCACCGCGAAGGCCGACGTGTGGAATAAGGCGGTGGATGGCATCGACGTGCGTCCCGACGCGAAGGCGCCCGCCAAGACGCTGCTGGCCACCACGCTGAATGCCCCGCGCGTCGGAATTTACCAGTCGTACGATCCATCGATGGATGAAGGCTGGACGCGCTGGGTGCTCGATCATTATCAGTTCGATTACACCAAGCTGCACAATGAGGACATCAAGCCTGGCAAGCTGCGGGCGCGCTTCGATGCGATTATTTTGCCCGACCAGCGCTCCAACTCCATTCTGGAAGGGCTCGATTACAAGACCATTGTGGAAGAGTATCGCGGAGGTCTCGGCGATGCGGGTTGGGACGCGCTGCGGCAGTTCGTCGCCGAGGGTGGCACGCTGATTTCGCTCGGCGAGTCTTCCAATCTCCTGGTCGATAAGCTGCCGCTCGGGGTCAAAGATCTGAAACGGGCCACTACGCGCGACGTTCATTTCGCGCCCGGTGCGATCGTCAATTTGCAGGTTGATACCGCGCATCCTATCGGTCGCGGAGTCGCGCCGGAAACGATGGGGTTCTACATCAATTCGCCATTTTTCCAACTCACCGAAGGCTTCGCCTCGCAGAAGGTCAGCGTAGTGGCGCGCTATCCCAATACCAAGGTGAATGCCAGCGGCTGGATCCGCGGCGAAGATTTGATGTATGGCCGCGCGGCGGTGGTGGCCGTGGAAATGAATCCCGGCAAGATCGTGCTGTTCGGCATTCGTCCGCAGCACCGGGCGCAGACGCACGCCACGTTCCCGATGCTCTTCAATGCGCTCTACTGGTCCGCCGAGGGTGACCTGACAAGTTCCAAGTAGTGTGGGGCAGGACGGCATGTTCGCAAGCTTGGTGACGTTGCGGCGGTAACCAACCGCCGCGTTGGTTACCAACCTGCCCCACGGTCTCGGACGCCCGCGGCTGCCCTCATGTAAGATATCGAGATATGAAAACGACCAGGCGCGAAGTGCTGGTGACCATCGCGGCCGTCGCCGCGGCCTCGCCGGCAGCCGGACAATCGGCGTTCCTCACCGCTGCGGAACTCGCGGGACTTGCCGCGGTGGCCGATGCCATCATTCCGCGCACCGATACTCCGGGCGCGGCCGACGCCGGTGTGCCCGCCGTGATCGATCGCCGCTTGGCCGCCAACCCGCAACTCGCTGAGCGTTTCCGCACCGGTATGCAGGCTCTCGATGCGGATGCGCAGTCACGTTTCCACGCCGCCTTCGCCGCGCTCACAACGGCGCAGCAAGTGGAACTGCTCACACCGCGGCAGCAGGACCCGTTCTTCCGCATGATCAAGGACATGACCGTGGACGGCTACTACGCGTCGCAGGCCGGACTCTCTCAGGAACTCGGCTGGCACGGCAATACCTTCCTCACTGAATTCAAGGGTTGCACCCACCCGGAACACCAAAAATAATGCAGACCCAACGAAGCCCCGAAGTCCACGACGTAGTGATCATCGGCAGCGGCGCATCCGGCGGCATGACCGCGTGGAATCTCACGCGCCAGGGCATGCGCGTGCTCATGCTCGACGCCGGCACGAAATTCCCGCGCTCCCAATTCTGGAGCCACGTCAAACCCTGGCAGGTGCCGGACAAGATCGCCGCGGGGCAGCGGCCTCCGCAATTCTACGTCGATCTAAAAACTGCGCCGTACCAGACTCCGCCCGCGCAGCCCTTCGACCTCGTCCGCGTGTGGGGCCGCGGCGGCAAGACGAACATCTGGGGCCGCGTCTCCCTGCGCTATTCCGACCTTGATTTTGCGGGTCCCGAGCGCGACGGTTGGGATATTCCGTGGCCGATCCGCTATAAGGACCTCGCGTCCTATTACGACAAGGTCGATCAACTGATCGGCGTCTGCGGCGGCGATGACGACCAGGATTCGCTTCCCGGCAGCAAGTTCCATTTGCCGCCCCCCGCCCCTCGCTGCGGCGAACGCCTGCTGCAGAAGGCCGCGCGCAACATCGGCGTCAGCATCGTTGCCGGGCGCCGTGCCGTGCTCACGCGTCCGCACAACGGTCACGCCGCCTGCCACTACTGCGGCGCCTGCGGCAAAGGCTGCGATGTCGGCGCCTTCTTTAATTCATCCGACTACCTTTTGGAACCCGCGCTCAAGACCGGCCGCCTGCAGGTGGTGGACAATGCCGTGGTGGCGCGCGTGCTTACCGATAGCGAAGGCCGCGCCAGCGGAGTGCAATATTTCGACCGCTTCACGAAGGAAGAGCGTACGGTGCGCGCCCGCGTAGTTGTAGTGGCGGCATCGTGCATCGATTCCACACGCATCCTGCTGAATTCGAAATCCACCCGCCACCCCAATGGCATCGGCAATTCGTCCGACGTGGTGGGGCGGTATCTGAGCGAACAGGTCCGCCTGCACATGTTCGGCTTCGTGCCCGATTTGCTGGGCGCGCCTACCCAGAACGATGACGGCATCGGGGGCGAGCACGTTTACCTGCCGCGCTTCAATCACCGCGACGGCCGTAAACGCGACTACCTGCGCGGCTTCGGCATGCAGTTCTGGGGGTGCGGCGCAACCGACGGCCCGGCGGGCTGGGCCAAGCAGGTCCCCGGCTTCGGCGCCGATTTCAAAGCTTCAGTCAAGAAGCGATATCCGGCGCTGGTCGCGCTGCATCCTTACGGCGAAGTGCTGCCCTACGCTGACAATCGCATCACGGTGGGCAGTGACGTCGATGCGTATGGCGTTCCGGTTCCGCGCATCGAATTCAAGTACCGCGAGAACGAACGCAAGATGATGACGGAGATGTATGAGACCGCCGCTTCGATTCTCAAAGCGGCGAAGGCCGAGATCCTGCCGTACGACCCCAATTTCATGGGCATGCCCGGGCAGGCTATCCATGAGCATTCCACGTGCCGCATGGGCGCCGATCCGAAGCGGAGCGCACTCAACGGCTTCTGCCAGATGCACGACGTGAAGAACGTCTTCGTGGTGGACGGGGCGGCTTTCACCACTGCTTCGGAAAAGAATCCGACGCTGACCATACTGGCGCTGGCCTGGCGGGCTTCAGATTATATGGCCACGGAGATGAAGGCGAAGCGCTTGTAGGACGGGCCGGCCGGGCTGGTCTTAATTCTCGGTGGGCGTCTTCTCGAGCGTGTCGACAATCAGCATTTCGACCGACGCCTTCTTCGAATCGAGTTTCAGGCCGAGTTGCGCCTGCATTGCCATGGCTACGATGGTCGGCGCGTCCGGGGGCGGACCGTTGCCGCCTTCCTTTCTCATCTCCTCGGTAACGTAGGATCCGATATCGAGGAAATAGTCGAACCGTCCCTTCAGGCCAGTCTGATCGATGACGGGAAAGCGGATCTCGCGTGACAGGAATTCGGTCAATTGCGAGAGCGTCGCGCCCGTGCCCGTCAGGTTCAAGTTCCCCGTCTTGAAGCTCGGCGAACCCTCCGCCTCTACGGCCTTCATCTTGTGGCCGCTTTTCGACACCGTCATGACGAGCGCGGATAATTCCTTGGTCTGGCGGTGCAGCGTCAGTTTGAAACGCTCCGCCAGGAGGGTCTGCATCATGGTCCGCAGTTCGTCGGGCGTAGCCGGTCCCGCTGCCTTGCCGGTGATTTCGAACCAGACGTCGGGCATCCAGGGCGGCCCGGATACCTGGTCCTCGCGTACACTGTAGGCCCAACGGATGCACCCCGGGAGGCGCACGTTGTGCATCGTCACGCTTCCCGGTCCCACTTCGATCCGTTCCGGACCGGAGGCGCCGGCCTTCACGGACGCGATCTCGAACGCCGGTGCTGCCGCCTGCGCGGTCACCGACAACAGAGTAAGGAATAGAACACTGATCGCACTTCGCATCGTCATCCCTCCGAGTTCACCCAGATTGTGAAATGGGGTTACGCAGGGATGGCGATGGAAGTTCCGCGGATGTTAACGCCTATTCCTTCAGGAACTGCCCGATTGCGCGCGTGGCTTGGCGGATGCGCTGGTCGTTTTCCACCAGGGCAAAGCGGACGTGACCCTCGCCCAGCGGACCGAAGCCGATTCCGGGGGAGATCGCAACCTGCGCCTTCTCGAGGACCAGTTTGGCGAATTCGAGCGAGCCGATGGCGCGGTATTTTTCGGGAATCGCCGCCCACTGGAACATCGACCCTCGTGGTTTCTCTACCGGCCACCCCGCGCGGTTCAGCCCGGTCACCAGCACGTCGCGGCGCTTCTGGTAGACCGCGCAGATCTTCTTGGTATCTTCCTCGCACTCGCGCAGGGCAATGATGCTGGCAATCTGCACCGGCTGGAATACACCGTAATCGAGATAGCTCTTGATGCGCGCCAGCGCCGCGATCATCTTCGGATTTCCGAGGCAGAAACCCACCCGCCAGCCGGCCATGTTGTAGCTCTTGGAGAGGGAGAAAATCTCCACGGCGACTTCCTTGGCGCCCTCCACCTGCAGGATGCTCGGCGGCTTGTAGCCGTCGAAGCCCAGGTCCGCGTAGGCGAAATCATGTACGATCAGCGTGCCGTGATGCCGCGCGAGGTTGACGATCTCGCGCATGAAATCCAGGTCCACGCACGTTGTGGTTGGATTGTGCGGAAACGAAATCAGGAGCATCTTCGGCTTCTTGGTAGACCGCCGGTACAAATCTTCGAGGCCGTTCAGGAACGTGGCGGCATCCGGCATCGGCAGCATGCACGCGTGGCCTTCGGCCATGAGGACGCCGTACTGGTGAATCGGGTAAGCGGGATTTGGGGAGACCACCACATCGCCGGGACCGACGGTGGCGAAAAGCAGATGTGCCAGGGCGTCTTTGGCGCCGATCGTGACGATGGCTTCCTTTTCAGGGTCAAGCGTCACGCCATAGTTGGTCTGGTAGCGGCGGGTGATTTCTTCGCGGAGTTTGGGAATGCCGCGAGACTGCGAATACCGGTGATTGCGCGCATTTCGTGAGGCTTCGATCAGCTTATTGACGATTGGGCGCGGCGTAGCGCCATCGGGGTTCCCCATGCCGAGATCGATCACATCGATCTGTGCTGCGCGCGCCTTGGCGCGCATCTCGTTGATCACGGCAAATACGTATGGAGGGAGCTTGGATATGCGGTAAAACTCGTCTGAGCTATCGGGCATTCCTTATTCTACGCCGATCCCGCGCGCGGCTTTCCGGGGATGCGCCAATCTGCCAGACGGTGGCGCGAGGGTCCGGACGCCGAGACGCAAGATAGGCGCAGTCGGTCGGCTTGATGGATGCTTCGAGCGTGTGATTCCGGCGAGAAAGCCGAATGTTGGCGTAGAGCCGATCCAGTGTAGCCATTCAGAGGTAGAATGGCGTCCCCAAGGGGATTCGAACCCCTGTTATCGCCGTGAAAGGGCGGTGTCCTAGGCCAGGCTAGACGATGGGGACATACTGGCCGGATGCAGGCAGACTCCTACTATCCTATCCTTCGCGATACCCCAGCGTCAACCTCGATGACCCAACGTTGCCTCTGCCGGCTGGGCGCGCCCCGCCAGCATTGCCGCGGCAATCTCCTGGAGGGGCAATACCTGCGTCGCCGCGCCCAGGGCTATGGCCTCACGCGGCATCCCATACACGACGCACGTGGCCTCGTTCTGCGCGATTGTCATGGCCCCCGCGCGCTGCATCTTCAACATGCCCTGGGCCCCATCATTGCCCATTCCGGTTAGCAGCACACCGACCGCGCTTCCCCCTGCCGCCTCCGCCACCGAGGAGAACAGCACGTCGACCGATGGCCTCTGATAGCAGACCCGCGGCCCGGTCTTCACACTCACGTAATAACGCCCGCCCACACGTCGCAGGATCATATGAAAATCGCCTGGCGCGACCAACGCCAGGCCGGTGCGCAGAGTATCGCCCTCTTCGGCTTCCTTCACGTCGATCGCGCAGATCTCGTTGAGCCTTTTGGCGAACGCGCGCGAAAACTGCGCCGGAATGTGCTGGGTCACTACCACGCCCGGACACGTCGCCGGCACGCGAGTCAAAACGGACGCAATGGCTTCGGTCCCACCAGTGGATGCGCCGATAGCCAGCACCGTACCCGCCGGCCACGCTGCGCCGGGCAAGCGCGCCTGAGCCGGCGCCTGTACCACGCGTGGCTCGCCCGGTTTCCGCATTCTCGCCGCTGCCGCGGCGCGAACCTTCTGCGCCAGGCTCTGACGCAATTCGCCCACCGAATACGGCCCGCCGGGCTTCGCCAATACCTCTACCGCCCCAGATTCCAGGGCCTGGAGTGCTGCCGCGCAGGAAGGTTGCGCCAGACTGCTGATGATGATGGCCGGCAATGGGTGAAAATGCATCAGCTTCTTCAGGAATGTCAGCCCATCCATGCGCGGCATCTCGATGTCCAGGGTCAGCACATCGGGACGCAGCGCCAGAATCTTGTCGCGCGCGACATACGGATCCGGCGCCGTACCCACTACCTCGATATCCGGCTCGCCCGACAGTGCATCCGTCAGGATCCTGCGGACGATCGCCGAATCGTCGACAATCAGGACACGTATTCTGCTGTCGCCAGACATGTCCGCCCTCCCCATTGAATCGCAGCCGTCAACCTTCCGTTCCCGGTCTCAACCGTGAACCGCGATGCTTCGGCTGCTTCCGCCAACCCGCCGGCCAGCACGATCCGCGGCGAATCCAGCCGGAAACAAGCGCTGCTTTCCAGGCGGCTCAGCACCGCGCCGCAAATCATATTAGCCAGCTCCAGGGCTACGTCCGCGCTCTGGCGCTCGCTTACCGACCCGGCATCCTCTCCCAGGAAATCCGCCGCGAAACACTGTGCCGCTTCCGGCGCCAGCCTCATTTGGAACCGACCCGGCGGATCCCCGTCGAAGCGGATCTCCACTTCTGTCGCCGGCGCCTCCGGCGACTCGCTCGACTCTTCAAAGGTTTCGATAAAAAACATGCTTTCCAACACGTCGGTTACCGCCGCAGCCAACGCAGCGTGAATCGTCGTTTCTTTGAGGCGGTCAGTCACAAGGGGCTCCCAGGGTACGTTCTAACTCGGCACGGAGCGACTCGGGCCGGAAGGGTTTGGTTACGTAGCCACGCGCTCCGAGCGCCATCAGACGCTCGATGCGGTTCGGCGTCGCATCGGTCGAGATCACGATCGCCGGAATGCCGCGCAGCATCTCGTCGGCTGCCAGTCGCCGCAGTAATTCTTCGCCATCCACGCCAGGCATATTGATGTCCGTCAGAATCGCGTCCACCCATTCGGTTCGTAAAACCGCTAGCGCTTCGGCGCCGTCGCTCGCCTCGAAACAAGCCGACAGTTCGAAACCCGATAATTCGATTACCCGGCGCACAAAACTCCGCATCGCCGGTGAATCGTCGGTGATCAGGACCCGGTAGGCCACGTGGCTCCTCCTCTTTTGGGAAATGACGGCACCACCTGCTTCGCGCCGCCATTTTCCTGCAGCCATAAACGGCCGCTTCCAATCTCCAACCTTACCGTTCTCGAATTGCCGCCGCCCACGGCCTCGCCGGCCAGCAGAATGCCGGTCTTCCAGAGGATTTTTCGCAAAGCCAGGTAGTTCCGTTTGCCGATATCGAAGATCGCTTGCGGATCCATGATCGACGCGCCTCCCGAGGCATGCGCCACCAGCCGCCGCCGCGACGCGCCTTGCCCGCAGACCTGTTCCAGCAGCTTGGGGATCCCGGTGTCTGCGAACATATAGGGATTGGCCCGGCTGCGCACCGGGTCGATGCCGGAATCCGGCAGCATATAGTGCAGCATGCCGCCTACGCCGGCCTGCGGATCATAGACCACGAGTCCGATACAACTGCCCAGCGCAAAGGTGGCCAGCACCTGTCCCGCGACATTCCCCACCCGGCAATCCGCCATCCCCACGACTATTTGTTCCACATGGACCCTCTTCCCGGTTTGCGGTAAACCGCCGGACTCACGAACTCCAGACTGTGCGCCACCCGCGTCAGGCTCTCGGCGTGACCCACAAACAAATAGCCGCCCGGTTCGAGATGGCGTGTTAATCCCTCGATTACCCGCGCCTGCGTCGCCTGGTCGAAATAGATCATTACATTGCGGCAGAAGACGATCGGAAACGCCCGCGGCCAGGAATACGAGTCCAGAAGATTGATGCGCCGGAACGTTACCTGTGAGCGTAGCGGCTGTCCGACCTGAAAAGCCGACGGCGGACGACCCTGGGCTGCGAAATAGCGACCTAGCCAGGCCCGCGGCAGAGCGTGGCAGCGATCAACCGGATAGCTGGCGTGTTGGGCGAAGTGCAGGGCCTTGTTGGAAATGTCGCTGGCGCTGATCCTTATATCCCGATGGGGCGCGGCTTCATTCAGCGCCATCGACAGTGTCCAAACTTCCTCTCCGGTACTGCATGCGGCGCACCACACCTCCACTGGTTCCCGTTCGCGCAGAGACGGAATCACCTGTTCGCAAAGGTAGCGAAAGTGATCGGGCTCCCTCAAAAATGACGTGTGGTTGGTCGCCAGGGCATCGATCATCGCACGCAGCTGTTCGCCCGTATGGTCTTGCAGCACGCTCCGGTAGTAGTCCTGAAAACGTTGAAAGCCCCCCGTGCACACCAGCTTGCGTAGCCTTGAGGAGACCAGTTCCTCTTTGCCCGGCTTCAAATCCAACCCGAACGTGCGATAGGCCAGTTGCCGGATCTGCTCGAACTCCTGAGGCGTCAACGGCCGCACGGAGTCGAGGGCAGATCCCTGCAACGTACGTATCACGAGTCCTTCACCTTGTAGATGCGGTCAAGATCCAGGATCAGGCCCACCCGTCCGTCTCCCAGGATGGCGCCCCCGGCCACTCCAGTGACAGCCTTGAATGTCTCGCCGAGCGATTTGATTACGACCTCCTGCTTACCGATCAATTCATCGACCAGCACGCAGAAGCGCTGCCCCTCGACTTCGGCCACGACCAGCACAGCCTTTAGCGGATCTTCGGTTTTAGGTTTGACGTGAAACAACCGGTAGAGCCGCAACACCGGCAGCAGGCTGCCGCGAACCAGGGCCATCTCGGCGCGCCCTTGCACCGTCCAGATGGTTTCGGCATTGGGCCGGAACATCTCACGCACCGCAAACAGCGGAACAATGTAGCGTTCCTCGCCGACTCCCACCACCAGCCCGTCGATGATCGCCAGCGTGAGCGGCAGTTTCAGCAGGAACGTCGCGCCCTCGCCCATCGCCGAGCGGATCTCGATGCGGCCGCGCAGTTTCTCGATATGGCGCCGCACTACATCCATGCCCACGCCACGACCGGAGACATTGGTTACCTGGGCCGCGGTGGAGAAGCCTGGCTGAAAGATCAGATTGTAGATTTCGCTGTCGCTCAGTCCCTCCGCCGTGGCGATCAGACCTTTGGAAATTGCCTTTTCGATGATTCGGGTCCGGTTTAATCCCCGCCCGTCGTCAGTGATCTCGATCACCACCTGCCCGGCCTGGTGATTCGCCTTCAGCAGCAGCCGGGCATTTGGCCGCTTGCCTGCCGCGATCCGTTCGGCAGGCGATTCGAGCCCGTGGTCGAGGGCGTTACGCACCATGTGCATCAACGGATCGGCCAGTTCCTCGACAATCGTCCGGTCGAGTTCGATTTCATCGCCCTGGGTTTCCATCTCCACGGTTTTACCGAACTGCCGTGAGAGGTCTCGTACCAGCCGCGCCATACGCCGGAACAGCGGCCCGACGGGCACCAGTCGCATGGCCATCGCGGTTTTCTGCAATTCCGAGGTGATTCTAGTCAGGTGGGCGATCTTTCGATGCAGCAAAGGGTTCTTCAACCCAGCCAGTTCCTGGTCGTGCCGCACCAGCGATTCGGCGATCACCATCTCGCCCGCCATATCCACCAGGTAGTCCAGCTTGGCCGTGTCCACTTTGACAACCGTCGTCTCGTGGCGGGGGCTCCCTGCCGGCTGCCGGGCGGACGCGGCGCCGATTTCTTCGCTCTTCTCCAAAGCAGGTTCAGGGGCC
>JBDTPR010000171.1:0-11002 GCA_039932635.1 Candidatus Solibacter sp. | reverse complement strand
CAGGAAACGTTGATTCCGGGTCGATGAAGTTGTCGAGTTGAGCCTTTCCATAGGGGTCATCGCCGGTAATGCGCACGATGTAGCGCTTGTTCGCTGCGGCGAGATCGGGATTCGCGTTCACCATCGCCTGTCGCATCCGCTCAGCATGGTCTTGGTTTTCACAGAAGATGATAGTCTTGGCGAACCGATCGGTCGCCTTCAGAAACTCCGTCACTTTTTGGGCGACGATTTTGGCGCGCTGCTCCAGGATAAGGGTTCGGTCGTAGTCGAGGACATTGTACTCGCGATCTTCTATTAGCTCGCCGTACCGATCGGTCTGGCCTTGCTCGGGCCGCCAGCCGTCCAGGTCGCGGTCGAGCCCAATGCGGACCACCTTATATGGCGCGAGGAAGCCATCCGAGATTCCTTGTTTTAGCGAGTAGGTGTAGATAGGATCGCCGAAGTACTCGATATTCGAAACTTCTGTCGTTTCCTTCGGCGTCGCGGTCATTCCGATTTGGCTGGCCGACGAGAAGTATTCAAGCACTTTCCGCCAAGCTGCGTCGTCCGCCGCGCTTCCACGGTGGCATTCGTCCACAACGATTAGGTCAAAGAAGTCGGGGGAGAATTGCGTGTAGATGTTTTGTTCTTCTTCTGAACCCGTCACTGCCTGGTAGAGGGCGAGATAAATTTCGAACGCTTTGTCTACAGTTCGATTGGTGATCTTCGTCATCGCCTGGCCGAACGGCTTGAAGTCGTTGGTCTTGGTTTGGTCCGCCAGGATGTTCCGATCCACGAGGAAAAGAATTCGCTTCTTGGCACCGGACTTCCAAAGTCGCCAGATGATCTGGAACGCTGTATAGGTCTTGCCCGTTCCGGTCGCCATAACCAGCAAGACCCGGTTCTCGCCGCGCGCGATCGCTTCAACGGTCCGGTTGATTGCGATGGTTTGGTAATAACGCGGAGATTTCCGGGTGCCGTCATCGTAATAGTCTTGGGTCGTGACAGCTTCTTGCTGCGGCGTGTATCCCTTTGCTGCCCGATAGCGCGCCCAGAGTTCATCCGGCGTTGGGAACTGCTCCAGCGGAATTTCGCGCTCGACAGGGCCGCCAGCACCGGTGCGATCATGCTCGAGGAATGCGTCGCCATTGGAACTGTACGCAAACGGGAGATCCAGCACATCGGCATACTCTAACGCTTGTTGCATCCCCGCGCCCACGGAGTGGTTGTTGTCTTTCGCCTCAACGACAGCGAGCGGTAGGTTTGGCTTGTAGAAGAGAATGTAGTCGGCCTTCTTGGCACTGCCCCGCGTCACGGATTTTCCCCGAACGATGACTCTGCCCTTGGTGAAGAAGTGCTCCTCCAACAGTTGAGTCATCCTGTCCCACTTCAAACCATCCTGGCCGACGATTGCGGGTGTGATGAACTTTGTGCGAATGTCCGTTTCGGTGAGCTGTTTTTTGTCCATGCGGTCAAGCCTGCGGACCTTCCAAAGCTGTGCAGTGCGAAGCTTGAACGATCCTTTTCTCAAGCTTCATGCGAAGTTCCAGATCGGACCGACGCTTAGAAGCCCGAGTCCGTATTGTACAGCTTGGCACATCCAGCCATCGACGTACGGCGCTTTGCTCTTGGGTCCGCGAAGGGATACGGGGTCCGCCTCGCCTGCGCGAGTTCACGGCCGAGGGGCCTGATGATACTCGACACGCTGAATCGGTGGATCCGTCGCCCCGACGAACTTCGCGGCATGCCGCCGAATTTTGAGATCTACTGGGGGGAACTTGGGGGGACCCCAGATGGGAAGGATGGGGAAATTCGGGTAAGGATGGGTAATTCGTGATTTCAGCCGCCGCGCAGGCGCACCAGTGCAACTGTCGTGTTCAGTAGGGGATACGTTGAAAATAAAGGAGATAGTTTGGCTCCTCAGGTAGGATTCGAACCTACAACCCTTCGGTTAACAGCCGAATGCTCTACCATTGAGCTACTGAGGAGCAAGTGTTGGTGTCATTCCATTAAAACAGACGCGCGCTCACGGTGTCAAATCATCTCATTCAGCAACTCAGGCCGGGGATGCGGGATCACCACCTTATTCACCAGCATTCCCTTCTGCCCCACGACAGCCGCCGCGGCGTCCACGGCGCTCTGCACCGCCGCGACATCGCCTGTCATCGTCACGAATGCCTTCCCGCCCATCGCCATCGCCAGTCGGATCTCGATCAATTGCACATTCGCACTCTTCACCGCCGCATCCGCACCCTCGATCAAACTCGCTACCGAGAACGATTCCACGATCCCCAACGCCGAGAGCACCTCCACCTTCGAAGCGCCGCTGATGGCCGGAAATACAGCCTCGTGCAAATTGGGAATCACGAACGTATCGATCACCGAGAAGCGCGCGCCCGCGATGCCCGCCGCCACCGACGCTTGCACTGCCGCCACATCGCCGCGAATCATCACCATATACTTGCCGGAACAAATCGAACGCGACAGCACCACCTCGACGTCTGCCGCCTTCAACATCGCATCGCACACCAAAAAGCCAGAAGCGATACTCGTCAACTCGATCAAGCCGATTGAATTCTTTGCCATTTTCCCCTCGCCGCCCTACGCCGAAATCTCGACGTGATCCGCAGTCACCGCGCGCACCTTGCCGTCAATGCTGGCATGCACATTCGCGCCCAGCTTGCCGTCTTCCACGCGCCCGATGAGTTGCCCCTTCTTGACTTTCTTGCCTTCCTGCACGACGGGATTCGCCGCCTGACCGGCATGCTGCTTCAACTTCACGCGCACCATCGCGGGTTGCAAGGCGCCTGCTTCGAACGGCGTCTCGCACTCGTAATCTTCCACCTGCAAACGCCGCCGCAATTGCGAGAGCGGCACGCGCCGATACTCCTTCATCGGATGGACTTCCACCGGAGCCTGTTGGATGAATTTCAGACCCGCGCTCTTGCGGCTCTGTTTGCCGGAATCGCACGCCTCCTTGGGATACAGATCCTCGGGACAGGCGTACAGCGTGCACAATCCGCAGGCGCAGCACAACTCGCTCCACTGATTCCAGATATCGCCGCCCGTCATGGTGAAGCCCAGACTTCGCATCACCTTGTGCGGCTGCACTTCATACCCCAGCAGGTAGCGCGGACAGAATTCGGTGCAGTAGCTGCATTGGTCGCAGGCCGATTTGCCGATGTGCGCCATCTCCGTCGTGGAGCGTGTCTTGCGCGTGAACAGGTAATGATCGCGCGGCAGCAAAATCAGCCCGCCGGTAGTCTTAGTCACCACCTCATCCAGGTCGAACGTCATCGTGCCCATCATCAGGCCGCTGATGAAGATGCCATAGTCGTCCACGGTCGCCCCACCGGCGCGTGCGATCAGGTCGCGGAAACTCGTGCCGACGGGGGCCCAGAACGACATCGGCTTCTTGACTGCTCCCGTCACCGACAGGAATTTCTCCGTCACCGCGATTTCGCGTTCGGCCAGGTTCACGTTGTACAACGTCTCGACGTTGCTCACCACGCAGCCCACTTGCAGCGGAATTCCCGCGGCCGGAATCAGCCGGCCAGTCGCCGTGTAAACCAACTCGTACTCATCGCCCGACGGGTAGAAATCGCCGAGCATGGTGAATTCGATTCGGCTATCACTCAAACTATGCTGCAGCGCTTCGAGCGCTTCCGCATTCTTGGTCTTGATGCCGAACTTACCCTTTTGCGCCCCGGTCGAATTCATCATCGAGCTCATGCCGTTTAAAATCGGCGCGGGGAAGTGCTTCATCAACTCGGCGTCTTTGTGGATCAACGGCTCGCATTCGGCGCCGTTGGCGATCATGAATTCCACCTGAGACTGCGCTTTCACGTAGGTAGGGAACCCGGCCCCGCCGGCGCCGACGACGCCGAACTCGCGCAATTTCTCACTGAGCATAAGCTCCAGGATAACAAGTAGGCGCCCCGAGTCCGGAAACGGCGGCCTCTCCCGCTCGTGCCATCATCATAAGGACACCATGATCTCACTCACCGGCGTCACCAAGCTCTATAGCGGCAAACGCCAGGTGGCAGCGTTGGAAGCCGTCGATCTGGAGATCGCCCGCGGCGAGATGGTCTCCATCGTCGGCCCCTCGGGCTCCGGAAAATCCACGCTGCTCAACCTGATTGGCGGGTTGGACCGTGCCACCAGCGGAGAGATCCGCATCGACGGGCTGTCTCTCGCAACGCTCTCCGACGATGACCTCACTCGCCTGCGCCGCGACAAGATCGGCTTCATCTTCCAGTTCTTCAACCTGTTGCCCTCGCTGACGTGCGTGGAGAACGTGGCCCTGCCGCTCCACCTGAAAGGGCTGGGTCGTCAGGAGATCGACCGCCGCGCACGCGACCTGCTCGAACTGGTCCAACTCGGCAGCCGCCTCGATCACCTGCCCGACGAGCTCTCCGGCGGCGAGCGGCAACGCGTCGCGATTGCGCGCGCCCTCGCCTTTTCGCCCCCCGTCCTGCTCGCCGACGAGCCCACCGGTAATCTCGATACGCACACCGGTGCCGAGATTCTTGCCCTGATCCGCGACCTTCACCAGCGCCTTGGCGCCACCGTCCTGATCGTCACCCACGATCCCAATGTCGCCGAGAGCTGCGCGCGCACGGTCACGCTGCGCGACGCCCGCATCGCGGGGGATGTGCGCCGGTGATTCTGCTCCGCCTGATTACGTGGCCTTACGTGCGCAAGCACCTGTTGCGCTCGGTGCTCACCACCGCCGGGATCGTGCTCGGCGTCGCGCTGCTGGTGGGTATGCAGACCGCCAACCGCAGCGTGCTGGGCGCCTTCAACCAGACCGTGGAAAAGATCGCCGGGAAGGCGCAGTTGCAAGTCTCGGCGGGGGAGGCGGGCTTCGGCGAGGAAGTATTGGAAAGCGTGCAGGGGCTGGCCGAAGTGCGCGCCGCCGCGCCCGTGATCGAGTCCGAGGCAGACCCCGGCCTGCCGGGCCAGGGCAAACTCCTCATCCTCGCGGTGGACATGACGGGCGATCGCAGCCTCCGCGATTACGAGTTCGACCAGGGCGAGCAGGACGTGATGGACGATCCGCTGGTCTTCCTCGCGCAGCCCGATTCCATCATCCTCACACGCGAATTCGCCGACCGCAATCATATCGTCTCGGGCGGCAAGATCACCTTCGACACAATGCAGGGGCGCAAACAATTCACCGTGCGCGGCATCCTCAAGGCGGGCGGGATGGCGCAGGCCTTCGGCGGCAATCTCGGCATCATGGACATCTACGCCGCGCAAAGCGTCTTCGGGCGCGGCCGTCACTTCGACCGCATCGATATCGGCCTGCGCGAAGGAGTCACGCTGGAGCAGGGAGAGGCCGCGCTGCGCACACTGCTCGGCCCCGGCTTCACGGTGGAGCCGCCCTCAGGACGCGGCCGGCAGTTCGAATCGCTGCTCGGCGTGTACACCCTGGCGATGACCGTGTCGAGCATGTTCGCGCTCTTCATCGGGATGTTCATTATCTATAATTCCTTCGCCATTGCAGTCACGCAGCGACGTGGCGAGATTGGGATTCTGCGCGCACTTGGCGCCACGCGCGGACAAATTCGCACGCTGTTCCTCGGAGAGAGCGCGGTAGCGGGGCTGATCGGCTCGGCTGCCGGCGCGCTCCTGGGATTGCTCTTCGCGCGCACCCTCACCGGTGTGTCGGCGAACATGTTGGAATCGATGTTCGGCGTGCCGCAGAACGTGCAAGAGGTTGTGGTGGACCGCGGCTTTCTGCTGGTCGCCATCGCACTCGGCACCGGCACGAGCATGCTGGCCGCGCTCATTCCGGCGCGTAGTGCGGCGAGCGTGGAACCGATTCAAGCGCTGCAAAAAGGGAGATACCAGGTGCTCGGCGCGGGCGAGAACCGCCTGCGGCGCAACATTGCGCTGGCGGCTGCACTGCTCTCATTGGGCTGCCTCGCACTGAGCGCCAACCGCTTGTTCTTCTTCGCCGGATTCCTGCTGACGCTGTTGGCTGCGCTATTGCTCACGCCCTTCCTGGCGCACGAACTGGCCCGATTCCTCCGCCTCCCCTTGAAGTGGCTGCGCCCCGTGGAAGGCGCCTTGGCGGCGGACAGTCTGATTCAGGCGCCGCGCCGCACGTCGGCGACCGTGGCCGCGTTGATGCTCTCGCTCGCACTGGTGATCGGACAGGGCGGCGTGGCGCGCGCCAGCTTGCAATCCATAGAAGAGTGGATGACGGCCACCCTCAATCCCGACATGTTTATCTCCACCACGGAGAACATCGCGTCTCACGGCGCGCGCTTTCCGCCCACCATGCAGCTGGAGTTGGAAAACGTCCCAGGCGTGGCGGAGGTGCAGGCGGTGCGCATGCCGCGAATGCAGTTCCAGGGCTACCCCGTGATGCTGGTGTCGATTCCCATGGAGAGCGTGGCACGGCGGGTGAAGCGGCATATCACCGCCGGCGACGAGCAGACGATGAACCGTCTCGCCGCGCAGGAGCAGGGCGTGATTCTCTCCGAGAATCTGGCCGCGCTGGTGAAGCTGAAGGTCGGCGACATGGTGGAGTTGCCGACAACTACGGGAATGCTTCGCCGCCCCGTGGTGGGCATCATTCGCGATTTGAGCAATCAGATGGGCGCGATTTTCATCGAGCGTAGCCTGTACGTGAAGAGCTTCAAGGACGATACCGTGGACGTGTTCCGCGTCTACATCAAGCCGGGCGCATCCGCGGAGCAGGTGCGCACCCGCATCGTGGACAGCATGGGCAGCGGCCGCCGCATGTTCGTCATGCTCAATCGCGACGTGCGTGCCTACGTCTCCAGAGTGATGGACCAGTGGTTCGGGCTGACCTACGTACAGGTGATTGTCGCCATGCTGGTGGCCATCCTCGGCATCGTCAACACGCTGACGGTTTCGATTTCGGACCGGCGCCGCGAACTCGGAGTGCTGCGTGCGGTGGGCGGTCTGCGCGGGCAGATTCGCCGCACGGTGTGGCTGGAGGCCGCGGCCATCGGAATCATTGGCCTGGTGCTCGGACTGTTGACCGGCGCGGTCCTGCTCTACTTCGAATTGCAGGCCATCCAGCACGATATCTCGGGCATGCCGTTCGCGTACGAGTTTCCGTGGGGAATCGCGGCGGCCCTGGTGCCCGTGATTTTGCTGGCGGCACTGGGCGCGGCCATTCTTCCGGCTGAAAGCGCGGTGCGCGGCTCTCTGGTGGAGGCCTTGGAGTATGAATAGAACTGTGCTGATTCTGACCGCGATTGCGGCGCCGCTGGTGGCCCAGGATGCCCGCCAGATTGTGGAGGAATCGCAGCGCCGCGGCCGCGCCAATTCGCAGCGCTACGAGGGCGTGCTGGAGGTCACCGGAGCGGATTCCAAGGTGACCAGGAAAAGCTGGCAGTCCTGGCGCCTGGGCTCCTATGGCAACAGCAAGGCGGTGATCCGCTTCACCGCGCCCGCCGAAGTCAAAGGCGTCGCGCTGCTGGTGGTGAACCATTCCGACCGCTCCAGCGACCAGTGGATGTGGACGCCCGCGATCTCCCGCGATCGCCGCATCGCATTGCAGGATCGCTCCACGCGATTCTTCGGCACGGACTTCAGCTTCGAAGATATGGAAGAGCGCGATGCCGAACAGTACGACTACAAGCTCACCGGCGAGGAGGCGATCGCCGGCGCGGCCTGCTGGAAGATCGAAGCGCGGCCGCGTCAAACCAAGACCAGCCAGTACTCGCTCTCACGCATCTGGATCCGCAAGGACAATTACGTTCCCGCGCAATACGAGAACTTCATCAAAGACCAGCCCGTGCGCCGCCTGGAGCAGAAGGACATCCAGAACATCCAGGGCATCTGGACCGCGCGCACGCTGGAGATGACCGATCTGCGCCGCAAAAGCCGCACCGTGCTTCGGCTGGAGAAATTGGAGTACAACGTCCCGTTGAAAGACGAGGAGTTTACCGTGCAGGCGCTGCGGCGCGACCAATGAGGTTTTTGGCAGGTGCGGTGCTCTGCCTCGCGCTGGCACTGTCCGCGCGCGCACAGAATTTCTCGCAGCGCGGCTTCATCGAGACCACGTCCCTGGTGTTTCCCCAGGCCGCGCCCAACGATTCCGCGCATGTGACGGGGGCTGCGCTCTTTCGCTACGAGGCCTTCTACAAGCTGACCAACCTGCACTTCGCGGCGGCATTCGATGCGCGCGAAGATACCCACCAGCAAACCGCCAGCGAGTGGGACGGCTGGTGGTGGGACCGTACGCGCCGCCGTCCCATATTTGCCGTGCGCCGCCTCAGCGCCACGTACACGCGCGGGCGCCTCACCGTGGAGGCCGGCAAGCAGCTTATTCGTTGGGGCAAGGCCGACGTGCTCACGCCCACCGACCGCTTCGCGCCTCGCGATTTCGTCAACGTAGTGGACTCCGAATACCTACCCGTCACGGCCGCGCGCGCGACCTATGGCACGCAGGCCGATACGCTCGACGTGATCTTCGCACCGCGGCTTACGCCGAGCCGCGTCCCGCTGCTCAATCAGCGATGGGCCGTGTTACCGCCTGGAATTCCTGTGCACGAACTCAACCCGGACTTCCCCGGCGGAACCCAGTTCGGCGCTCGCTGGAATCACATTGGAGCGGTCGCGGAGTACTCCTTCTCTTTCTACAACGGCTACGACCATCTGCCGCTCTTCCGCGTCCACCCAAATGTCGCGCTCCTGCGCGTAGACGTGCAGCGCTACTATCCGCAGATGCGCATGTATGGCGCCGATGCGGCGGCGCCGCTGGGCCCTGTCACGTTGAAGGGCGAGGCGGCGTATTTCACTTCCAACACTCCGTCCGCGGATGAATACGCCTTGTGGGTAGTGCAATTGGAACGGCAGGCGGGGGAGTGGTCGCTGGTAGCGGGGTATGCGGGCGAAATCGTGACGGCGCGCCGCAGTGCGCCCGGCTTTTCGCCCGTGCGCGGCTTCACGCGAGCGGTGGTGGCGCGCGCCGGCTACACGATCGATGTGAATCGCAGTGTGGCATTCGAAGCGGTGGTGCGGCAAGATGGCAAGGGCGTGTATGCCAAGGCGGAGTACAGTCGCGCCTTCGGCGCACATTGGCGCGCGACTGCGGGAGCGGCCCTGCTGCGCGGAGATTCCAGCGATTTTCTAGGGCAATACCGGCTCAATTCGCACGGCATTCTGACGCTGCGCTATAGCTTCTGATCTGATCTTCCTAAAATGTAACCAGAGGGAAAGCATGCCCGAAAGGAAACCGAGATTCGACTACAACGAAGGCGCGCCCGGCGTGAATGCCGCCATGTACGCCGCAGAGCGCTACGTGCGCAAGTCAGGCTTCGATCCGGCCATGTTGGAACTGGTAAAGCTGCGCGCTTCTCAAATCAACGGATGCGCCTACAGCGTCGATATGCACACCAAGGACGCACGCGCCCACGGCGAAACTGAACAACGGCTCTACGCCACCGCGGTATGGCGCGAGGCGCCCTTCTTTTCCGACCGTGAACGGGCCGCGCTGGAGTGGACCGAGACCGTAACGCTGGTGAGCCAGGGTCAGGTGCCAGACAGCGTCTACGAAATCGCGCGCCGGGAATTCAGCGATAAAAAGCTGGTGGACCTAACCATGGCCGTGATCGCCATCAACGGCTGGAACCGTCTGGCCATCAGCTTCAGGGCGGTGGCCGGCACTTATCAACCTACGCCCCCGCAAGGCCACGCACTATGAGGAAGCTTGAAATCCGCAGGATCTTTGGCGGGAATTGCATCCTCAGCGGGGTCTACGATCCGCCGCTAAACGTCGCCTCGGTCAAAGACTTGAAGGCGAAACTCCGTGAGTGCGGCGTCACCGAATCCGGTATCGACGCAGCGCTGCTCGAGTTGAAGGATTCGCGCCACCTCACCATCACGCTGCCGGCGTGACAGGGGGCGCCGAGCCTGAGGTTACAATTCAAGTTCATGCGCCGCCGCTCGCCCTTACGCAATGCACTGGAATACGGCGCCGCGGTTGTCGCACTAAGAACCCTACAATGGGCACCGCGCCCGGTCGCCTTCAGGCTCGCCGAATTCTACGCGCGCCTGCTCGATATGGCGATCCCACGCCTTCGACGTGTGGCGCGGCGCAATCTGGCGATGGCATTGCCCGAGGACACCCCGCAGCGGCACGCGCAGATTGTCGATGGCATATTCCGTTCGATTGCGCGAATCCTCGTGACGTTCGCCAAGTTCCCCGCCATCCGTCGCGGATATCTGGGAAAGTGGATCCGTCTGGAGGGCGGCGAACATTTCGACCGCGCGCGCGAGGCGGGGCGCGGCGTGCTCGTGGCCACCGCTCATCTCGGCAACTGGGAACTGAGCGCCTTCGCGCACGCGCTGATGACCGCGCCGATGAACGTGGTGGTGCGCCCTTTGGACAACCCCCTGATCGACGGCATGGTAGAGCACCGGCGCGCGCTCACCGGCAATCGCCCCATCGGCAAGAAGGACTTTGCGCGCGCCATTCTCAAGGCGCTGGCCGCCAATCAGGCAGTCGGCATTCTGATCGATCAGAATGCCGGCCTGGACGACGGCGTGTTTGTGGATTTCTTCGGGATGCCGGCGTCAGCGGGCACGGGGTTCGCGAAATTCGCGGCGCACAGTGGCGCCGTAGTACTGCCTGGCTTCGCCCTTTGGAACGAGACGGAACGCCGCTACGTGTTGCGCTTCTATCCCGCCATCGAGATGACAGGCGATGTCGCGCGCGACACGCAGGCGCTCCAGTCGAAGTTGGAAGAAGTCATCCGCGAGTATCCGGATCAATGGCTGTGGATCCACCGCCGCTGGAAGACACGTCCGCCCGGCGAGCCTTCGCTTTACTAGCTACGCCGCGTCCAGGCCCGAAAGCGTTCCGCTACTGCTGCCGAAGGCATCGGCCTCGATGCCCATGCGCTGCATCATGCTCACGAAAAGATTGCAGAGCGGAGCATTATTGTCGCGCCTGAAGGCGACATGCCGGCCATGCTTGAAGCCCCCGCCAGCGAGCAGAATCGGCAGATTGGTATTGTCGTGAATGTTGGCATCG